>CAMPAP010000111.1 GCA_946631935.1 uncultured Lachnospiraceae bacterium
AAGTAGATTGTCTGGAACAGTTCTCTTAATTTTTTTATGGAATTCAGCGCAAGAGATATGAGGAGCGCAAATCCCGTGGATATAGGAACCGTTATGATGACCATGATGAAGGTATTTTTTACTGCCTGAAGAAAATATGTATCATGCAGCACGTATGAAAAATTATACAGTCCCGTTCCCGAAGATGATCCGGACACGAAATTATATCCCTCCTCAAAAGAGTACACAAATACATCTATCAGAGGATAGACCATAAAGATAAGCATGAAGATTATCGCCGGCAGCAGGTAGAGCCAGGCTTTAAGATTGTTTTTTTCCGTCACGGTTTCTTTCTCCGTATTTTATCGTACTTACAAGTTCCTTGATCCACTCGGAATTAAGGAAGAGTGAATCCTGCGAAATATGTTTTTCCTTAAGTTCCTGCAAAATGCTCTTTTTATGTTCGGCAGAGATCACCACGGTATCGAAAACATCTCTCTCGTCGATGCCTTCTTTTTCAAATATCTTCTCAAGGCATATCTCATCCCTGCCCCAGAGAAGGAACAGGCCTCTTTGTGAGTAGAGTCTGTCAAACTGTCTGGTAGCTTCTACAAATATCGGCATATCCAGACCGTCATCTCCCATCCTTGTATCGCTCTTATCCACATAGTGCTGCAGCCATTTATAGAGGTATTCGTTGCTGCGGACAACCTCAGCGCTGTTTTTATGCAGCTGTTTTAAGATCCACTCATATCTGCTCTTGTTGAAAACATAGACCTTTCCGTCGCAGTCTCCGTACCTTCCCTTTGCATCGTAGCATGCAAAAAAAAGTCCCACTGTATATGAATATGAAAAGTCCAGCATCCTGGTGGGAAGTGAAAAGTGCTGCGCCACCTCGATACAGGTCAGTTCGTCGTATCCGAATACCTGCTGCATGGCATCTACAAATCTGAACATCTGTATATCCGCTATCCCCCTGTGATCGGGTCTTAGTCCCGAGGGAATGAGCACAAAGTCGCTCACGGGCTGGCCCCTGAAGAGGATCACATCCCCCCTGCCACCCAGCGCTTCGCAAAATTCATCATATGTTGTAACTTTATCCATATGTTTACTTCCCGGGTTAAAAAGATTTTCCTTATTTTGACTTCTTATGAAAAACGAAGTCTTTCTCCGGTCTCAGGCTCAAAAAGATGTACCTTGCCGGGGCGCAGCTTAAAGGTTGCGATCTTCGTTCCCTCTTCAGGTCTTTCATCTGAATCGATGATGGATCTGACCACCGGCTCTTCACATGCGGGATTTTTTGAAACAACGCTGATATCTCTTCCCATGACCTCTACACGGTCCATCTCACATTTAAAGGGCCCGGATTTATCATAGGTAAAACCTTCCGGTCTGATACCGACCTTAACCTTGCCGTCACGAACCCCGGAAACAGCAAGCACTTCATCATCTCCGATAAATAGTTTCCCTGTTTTTACTTCTCCGTCAAAAACGTTGATGGCGGGAGTTCCGAGGAATTTTGCAACAAAGAGATTAACAGGATCGTCATATACTTCCTGGGGTTTTCCGCACTGGTGAAGTTCCCCGTCCTTCATTACAACGATCATATCGGAAATGCTCATGGCTTCTTCCTGGTCATGGGTAACAAATACCGTAGTGACTCCGGTCTCTCTCTGTATACGCCTGATTTCTTCCCTTGTCTGAAGTCTTAATCTTGCATCGAGATTGGAAAGGGGTTCATCCATGAGAAGGAGTCTCGGGGTCTTAACAAGAGCTCTTGCTATGGCAACTCTCTGCTGCTGGCCTCCGGATAGTTCCTTTGGTTTTCTTTCAAGGAGCTGCTCTATCTGGACGAGGGATGCAACCTTCTCGGCTCTTTCTCTCATCTGTTCCTTTGTCATCTTCTCCTCCCCTTTGAGATTTCCGAGAGGAAAAATAATATTGTCATATACGCTCATATGGGGATAGAGTGCATAGTTTTGGAATACCATTCCCACACCCCTTAACTCGGGAGGCATTTCCGTGACATCATCTTCACCGAAAAAGATCTTACCCTCCGTGGGCTTTTCCAGTCCGCAGATCATATTGAGCATGGTGCTCTTTCCGCATCCGGAGGGACCTAAAAGCGCAACAAGTTTTCCGTCAGGGATCTCAAAGGAAAAATCCTTTACCGCGATCACCGCATCACCTTTTCCGCCTCTTGGCGGGAATTTTTTTGTGAGATTTTCAAGAACAACTTTCATATCATTCTGCTCCTGTTACTGTAACGCCTGCAAGTCTTGTATATTCCGGTATGAGTGCATTGTCATATCTTACTCTTTCTGTGCTCATCTTCATGTCATTCATGAGTTCCTTAACATTTCCTGAGATCGAACCGCCGGTGACACTCTTAACAGTGCCGTCCTCATTATGAAGATATGCAAGTCTGATCTCACCGAAAAGGTCGCCTGTAAGGGTGTCTACCTGGAAATCCGAAAAGAACACACACTCAAGCACAGGCCCTTTGAGGAGCTGCTGCCCTGTATATGATCCTCCGGACACTTCATAATTCCCGATGATGAATGTATTTTTTTCTCCCATGTAATAAGAGAACTTGGTGGCTCCGTGAAAGGCCTCCGGAACACCTGCTTCCATCAGCACCTCATCCTTTATCAGGCTTCCCTCACTGTCTGTGATCCTGTTTTGTGAGGATCCTTCAAGGTATCTGAGAGTTTTAAGTGTAACCTTGTCACCTGTGCTTTCAGGTGCGATATCCTTTCCTTTTTCAAAGGAGGAATATTTCATGTATTTAAAAGAAGTATCAAGTCCGTCCTTGAAAAATTCATATATCCTGAGTGCATCTTCACTGGAAAAGACAACATCCATCTTTCCGAGATTCGGAAGTTTTGTTGCCTTAAGCCTGTCAGGTCCGTATTTGAATGTCTTTAGGATATCCGACTGAAGCTCTTTTTTTCCGCATGTTCCGGAGTCATACAATTTATAGAACTCTATCTCATGATCTTTATCTTTTGCATTGACGACAGTCTCAAGTAAAGACACAGGATATTTTTCGGTAACATCGATACCTGTTGAAGTGATGATCCTCCTTACAACGGAATTAACAAATATCTCGTAACTGTTCATAAATGTTACTTCCGTCTCAGGGATATCCTTCATTGTATTTATGAAGTCGGATGAGATCTTATTGATATCTATGTCCTCATCCCCCGGAGCAGGGATGTCCTCCGGACTTTTTAGTTCATAATAATCATCAGTTACAAGTCCTGCCTGGAAGATAAGATCCTTAACCGTAAGTCTTACATATTCTTCAGACTCGTCCGGGCCCATCTCCGCCGTTGCGCTTCCCATTCCTTTTCCGTCTTCCGACTTTACAAATACCGTGACTGTTATATTCTCAATATCCTTGGATCTGTTCTGATCAAGGCTGTGTCTTATAAAATAAAATTCCCATCCTCTTGTTCTTGTATCGGTGATCCTCCAAAAAGAAGCTTCGCTCTCTTTCAGGATCTTTACTATCTCATCTGCCTTCATATGGCAATTCCTTTCAATGATCAGTCTTTTACATCAAAATAATTTACGTGTCATGCCTTTTCTTTAGGAAAAGGTGCTTTATCTGAGCCTTGCCTATGCCTTAAAAAAGAGACTTTATCCCAGGCGCGCCTTTGTCTTAAGGTACGGGCCTCCGTCCGCAACCTTGACCCACTCCTTGTGTCCCTTTCCGCAGCCTCCGCTTCCGAAGATCTCTCTGTCCTTTGAACACATAGTGATATTCCCAAGAAGATCCGGAACATATCCTGTCATGATAACCGGAGATACAACTCTTCCTGTGAGTTTTCCGTCCTTTATCTCACGGCCTTTCTGTATGATGCACTGTATTCCCCAGTGCTTGGGATCCTCCATTCCGCTCTGCATTCCCTCAAGGAGGTATCCGTATTTTATGGATGAGATCATCTCCTCTTTTGTGTACTCTCCCGAATCGAATACAGTATTGGTCATACGTGTATAGACTTTGTGTGAAAAATTTTCTCTCTTTCCGTTTCCGGTAGGCTTTACGCCGAGTCTTTTTGCTGCAAGGGCGTCACAGATACCGGATCTTAAGATTCCTTTATCGATCTCCGTGACATCTCCTGCGGGGACTCCTTCATCATCAAAGAAATAACTTGTAACATCCTCGGCACAGTTTGCACCTTCATGCATGGTGACCTGATCGGAGGCCACTCTTTTATTTATGTACTCGGCTCCGAGAGCTCTGTGCTTTACGAACATATCCATCTCAACTCCGTGTCCGAAGGCTTCATGGGCTATGAGGCCCGTGACCTCGGGAGATGTTACTATCTCATACTCTCCGGGTTCAATGGACTCAGCATCAAGAAGTTCCTCAGCATCCGAAACCACTTTCTCCACGCTTCCTTCCATTTCGTCGAAAAGTTCGGGGCCGCAAAGTCCGGAAAATGACTTGTAATCTTCTCTTATCCTGCCATCTCTGCTGACAACGGCAGCCACCATTCCTTCGCTGTAGACATAGGACTGTCTTAAATCGCTTTCGGGAGTAAGAAACATTTTGCTGATATGGGTTGACTGCCCTCTTGCAATACATTCAATAACATCGGGGCCTGCTTTCATTCCTTTATTGGAAACTGCGATGAGTTTTTCAGTAAGTGCTCTTACATCCGCCTTTTCGGGAAGGATCTCAGCATCCCTTTGTCCGAAAAATTCTCTTTTTTCATCATCCAAAGCGCCTGTCTCATATATCACGGTTTTGGTTTCTTTTAAAAGCTTATCCTGTGCGTTTAATTCATCCCTGATATTTTTTATTATCTGTTTTGTATCGCTCCAGTCAGCGGTATTGACCGCATACTCGGCATATTTTTTATCTTTGCATACTCTGAATACCACTCCTCTTTCGGTGGTCATTGTCTTATTGGATATGCTTCTTGATCTGCTTCCGATCCTGATCACAAGGCCCTTGGAATCCGTGGCAAGAGCGCTTACGTAATCATGGTCCGATGCCAAATCGTTTATCACTTCCTTAACAGCCGGTGCAAGGGCTGTCAGATATTCTGAAAACGGGACTTTCATTACATTTGTTCCTTTCCGTATATTTTATCAAGGAGGACCTTCTTCTCAGGATCCTCTTCGTAAACATCAGCTAAATAGTAATCCGTTATTATGTCCTTCAGCTGGGGATTTTTTATTATATGATCCACCACCCATCTTTCCTGTATCTTGTAATATGGATAATCATGGGGGGATGCGTTCACGGGTCTTATGAAATTCTGTCCGTAATTGATCTTAAGGATCTGCTCATATCCGTAGGGAACATATATCTCTCCGGATTCAAAAGGAAGGGTAAGTCTTCCCCTGAATGAATCCTTCGGAAAGATCATGTTGGTATGACCCAGGATAAGATGTGACATGCATGCCACATTTTCCGAGTCTTTACTCTTTGTCATAGCTGCCACATTTTCCGCAAGAGCATTGAGCTGTGCCGGTACATCTCCGTTTTTATTGATGGAAACTCCGGTGGCATTTTTCAGTGCGGCATATGCCTCATCAAGATCAATGTCTCCGTAGTTGCCGGCGGGCGCTTTATAATTTTCCCAATAAAGGCTCTTATATTTAAATGAGACATTGATACAGTATGCATATACCTGATATACGAGATCAAAGGTGGCCTGATCCTTTGGCAGGTAATCCAGAGGATATACATCAAGACCTACCGTATAGGGAAAACCGTAGTTTTTATTCAGGAAATCTTCGCCAAAATCAGCCTTCTGGGTATTGTTGATCCTGGTGATCCCCATGAAATCATTACATCTTTTTGTTTCCCTGTTGTAATAATCATAGGTCTCGACCAGATATTCCTTCATCTCAGTCTTTGCATATTCAAGGAAGAGCTTATAATCCGGCCTGAGCATGCAGACGTCCATGTCATCATCCCAGGGTATGAAGCCTCCGTGCCTTACGGCTCCTAAAAGCGTTCCGCAAAAGGCATACCACTTAAGACCGTGACGGGAGCAGACCCTGTCAAAAGCCGCAAGAACATTAAGCTGGGATGCCCAGCATCTTTTCATAAGTGAGGATACCTTAAATCCGCACCTTTCTTCATCTTCAAAATATTTTTCGTCAAATTTGAATTCCAAGGAGTCTCTTCCTTACAGATATTTTGCTATCCACTCATCCGGGATCTCTCCGGGATGCGTTTTTATATAATCCCTGACAACCTTCTGCTGGGCTGCATAGTAGGGATAATCATGGCTTGGACGGTTAAGGGGCACCATATACCGGGGCCCGAAATTTTGTCTGAGCATTATTTCATACCCTGCGGGGATATAGATAGTTCCTGTCTCAAAAGGAACTTCAAGGACATGTCCAAAGCATTCCTTCGGAAACATCATCTTCTCACCATCAAAGGTAAGGTGACCCATGTTAGCCGCATATGCCGACTCTTCATATGTATTCATGGAATCGGTCATATCAAGAAGCACATTGAGCTGTCTTATTATATCCTTCTCAAGATCAAACTCATATCCCGTCATCATCGTGATCTTTGCAAGCATCTCGGAGGGTTCAAGTCTGTTCCCGTCCTTATCATACTGTGTTCCGGATCCGGACAGGATCTTGGCGCAAAGTTCCGTGGTCTGATGGATCGTATAGTGGATCTCTTTATGTATGTTTCTTTCCTCTTCATCCTCCACCACATAATCAAGAGGATACAGATCGATCCCCGCAGGGAACGGAAAATCGCAATATTTTTCAAGCCTTGCGGGATCGAAGATGACGTTTTTCGAATTCGTCACTCTTGTCAGGCAGTCGTAATTGTGGTCCCCTTCATTGTAGTTGGTTATCACATATCCCGGTGGAAGCTCGGCAGGCGCGACGGAAAGAAACTTTGTATAGTCCTCTCTGAGCATCCCTATGTCCACATCATCATCCCAGGGAATAAAGCCTCCGTGTCTTACGGCTCCCAAAAGCGTTCCCACAAAAGCAAACCACTTAAGTGAATGCCTTTGGCATACCTTATCGAATTCCTCCAAAACCTTAAGCTGTGATCCCCAGCATCTTTTCATCAGTTCGGGGACGATAAAACCGCACCTTTTTTCCTCACTATAGAATTTTTCTTCAAATTCAAAAGTGACAGACACCGTTACCTCCAGCAAAAAACAGGAACATCCTTAAAGAAGGAATCCAGCAGTTCTTTCATGTAGTCTTCCATTGCATCGGCAACTTTGTCAGGATACCTTCCGTATCCCTTATCGATAATGTAGGGATACTGGGCGATTTGTGAGTCAGGATATTTTTTTCTCATATTTTTCAGATACTGATCCGATATCCTGAAGGTTCCGATACTTATATCCCGGACGTTCACAGGTCTTAATTCTTCAGAAGCCCTGCGGACCATCTCTGTATATATTTCACGCCAGTTTCTTACGTATATCATGGGATCAAAGCAGAGCCTTACGGGAAACCCCGCAGCCGCCGCCGCTTTTACCGCCTTCAGTCTTCCCGCTGCATTCGGTGTCCCTTTCTCGTATCCTTTAGCGATCTCATCCGGTGAAACGGTAAATGCAAATATCAGCCGCTCTGACACCGGAAGCTTTTCGTAAATGTCCGTCCTGGAGCATTTGGTCCTTATCTCCGTGGTGAGCCTTTCATCCGCTGCGGTTTTTTCACACCACTTTTCAACATATCCCGCAACGTCCTCAAGAGCAACAAGGTCCGTATTATATGATGCGCATACATATGCATCATGTTTTTTTTCTATCTTTTCAAGTTCCGCAAAAGTCTCTTCAATATCCGTAAAAATGCATATATTTTTACCCGGATACATTCCCTTGAGAAAGCAGTACTCGCAGTCATAGATACAGTTCATGACACATGGCGAGTAGTAAAAATGCTTGTTGCCAAAGCTCTGGCACACAGGAGCTCCTTCATATATGCGCTTCCCGGGATTATGGGCAAGGATCAGACTTCGCCCTGCATACGCATCCTTTGCATCAAACACATCCTTGTAATGATCTATGTATTCTCTCTCAGGATCTCCGAGTCTTTCCAGGATCCGACCTGTGACGGTATCTTTTGATGCTCTTTTTTCCACATATACTTTGTCAAAAAGAGCATGCGACATAGTCATAGATCTCCGTGAGTGCTTTTTTTGAACTTTCTTTATCCCTTGCCGGCAGGGTTCCTTTTTTTTCCAGATCCTGTCTCATGATCTCAAGGTCGATCCCTGCAGTATGCGCATATATACAGATCTGGCGAAGATTGTTTTTCATGGCCTCCGTAAGGATCATTTCGTTTTCCAGAGCCCCGGGTATACATTTACTATAAAAGGCTCCGGGTATCATCTCGAAGCCTTCATTTCTTTCTTCATATCATACATTTTTGCGTCCGCATATCTGAGCCCATCGCGGATATTTTTGGCATCACCGAACAGCGAATCATACATTCCGTAAGCGGTACTCATCCTGATCTCGTCATGTCCGGTGTTCTTGTTGGCAAGAATGACGTTCAGGTCCTTGAGCCTGTTCTCAAGCCAGACTCTTTCACCTTCGGCCTTGGGAATCATGACAAACACAAATTCATCTCCGCCGGTCCTTGCGACAAAGCCCTTATTTTCAAACATTTTTCTGAGGGTCTTAGCAAAGAGTTCGATATATTTATCTCCCTCTTCATGACCGTAAGTATCATTGACTTTCTTAAGATTATTTAAGTCAAACTGTACCACAACATAAGGACTTGCCTTGGAATCAACCGTGTCAAAATATTTCTCTGCAGACTGTCTGTTATCAAGTCCGGTCAGTACATCTGTATATGCCAGTTTGGAAATTGTGTCCATTCTCTCGTCTTCCCTAGCATCACGGACGGTGCTCTGCATGTAATCAAACAAAAGAGCAAGAACAAAGAATACCATGACCACATACATGGTGCTTATCTTAAAACCTGAATCCCCGTGAGCTGAGGTATTACTGTAAATGTAGTATCTGATCAGATCGAATATAGCGGAGAAGGTTCCGATAATGGTGGCATAAAACGAAATACTGTTGTGTCTTAAGCCCTTGCTGTATTCGTAGATCTTGACCATAATGACTGAAAAAATAGTCAGAACGTCGATCACATGGGCAACCGGCAGAAATGTTCTGAAACTGATCTCATGCAGACTGTGCATTATAAGTGCAAAAACATATAATGCCGTTCCCATCAGCATGATCAATCCAAAAAGGATATTTTTATATTTTAACTTAACGTCTCCTACATTCTCGAGATGGTATCCGATAAAGAAGACCGGCATAAGGAAAAACGCCCCGTATTTCATATCGGACTTTGTGATTATGTCGTTGGTGAATATCTCGAAAAGATCGGATTCGGCAATTATCCACATGCCGAATACAAGAGAAAATGAACCGAGAGCAGCAAGCCTGAATATATCGAGAAAAGCAAAGACCTTTCTGAACTCAAATGCAAATGCCATCACTCCCATTGTTATCCCCAGAACCATAAAGAACATGGAGAAAGCAAGAACGACAATATTCTGTGCGGCATAGTCCTGCCTGAAGGTATAATGATCCCAGACCGCAGGTCTTTCAATGGATGAAAATGCTCCGTCTTCTCCCGCGATATATTCAAGAGTGAGTATTTTACCGGTACATCCTTCAGGAAGTACTATCTCATAAAATCCGTTTCCGAGATGCTTACCCTGCTCGAACCTGTCCACATCCGCCTCATAGATAAGGTCATCATCAATATACACTCTGACGGCGGCGTAATGAACATGAACGATCAGCGCTGCATTAAGAGGGATATTTGGAGGCAGAACTCTGGACATGACCACCTTATCGCCTCTTTTGATCCCCTTACAGGAAAAATCCGCAAGAGCCTTTCTCTCATAGGTCTGTCCGTCATATTCAATATTCCATCCGAGGGACAGATATCTCTCGGCATGTACATCGCCGCTTATCTCTTTGATGAAATGGAAAACATATCCTATGCCGACGATAACGAAAAGTCCGATGAGAAAAAGCTTTATCCCGTATACTGTTTTTCTTTGCTTTCTGATAAATTTATCGAATAACATTTATTTTATCATCACGGCAAGACCGGTGGCGTCTGAAACATAAACATGGCCCGCTGCATCTGTTGCCGTATCTGCGATCATAAGCGCTCCGCCCTTAGCGGGATCGAAGTAGAAATTGATTCCCTGTATGTTAACAAGTCCTGTCTGGATCCTTCCGTTTCCGTCCGCATAGAAGATCGAACCGTTTGCGGTAAACAGTCCCTTCTGAAGAATTCCGTCAACTCCGAGATAATAGCTGTTTATTCCGTCGGAAATGAAGCCCTTGTACATGGCACCGCCCAAAGCCGGATCAAGGAAATATGTATTTCCCGCAAGGGTCTGCCATCCTGTGAGCATGCGGCCTTCTTCGTCAAAATACCTTGTTCCGTCGGCAAGAGTCACAAATCCTTTTTGCATTATTCCCGTGGTATCAAAGTAGTAAATGAAATCCCCAACGGGATAAAGCATGCCGGCTATGAGATGTCCGAATGGATCGAGGTAATATGTATTTCCGTCCACAACCGCAAATGTTGCATTCTGTCTTCGGTAATTGACGTAATAATAAGTGAATCCGTCTCTTGTTATAAATCCGTTCGGAACAAGATACTGTGACAGATCCTTGAACTGGATATCAAGATCTACATGACCCTTGATGCCGGGGATGACTCCCTGGTCGGATACCTGCCAGAATGCTGCTGTCTCGTCGTAGCAGTAATCTGCCCACTGGGCAACCCATTTGTCATATCCGAATTCACCGATGGTATTTTTGAACATGTTTCTGTTGGAATATACCATAGGGTAATATCCTGCAGCCTCAACTGCCTGGCAGAAAAGGTTACAGATCATGGCGTTTGTAAGAGGGTCCAGTGCCTTTTGTCTCTTATTTTCGATGTCAAGTACCAGAGGCATTTCGACAACATACGGAGCCACGGCATTTAAGATCCACTGTGCCTCTATAAGTCCGTCCATTACGTTTGTCGCATACGAATAGATATATACACCCGTCTTGATGCCCGCAGCTTTGGCTCCCGCCATGTTCTGCGCAAAATGATCATCAAAACCGTAGATGGTTCCTCCGCACTTGATGAAAACGAACTGTACTCCGCTGGCCTTGACCGCATTCCAGTCTATATTACCCTGCCATGCAGAGACGTCTATTCCCCATGCTATGGCATCTGCGGCTCCCTTTGCCGTAACCTCACCGGCCTGCGCAGGCGGAAAGCTTAGGGTTACAAGCACTACCGCAAGAAGTGTACAAATTGCTGATCTTAATATTCTGACTATTCTCATTTATCCCTCACAATAAAAAAATACGATCAAAAAATTCCATATTGATCTTCCAAAACGCATACACGAGTATTATACACAAAATAACGCTTATTTACAAATAAAGAGGGCGGTCCTGCCGCCCTCTTTAAACCGTATTTTAACCTTTATCAGCCGCCCAGATAAGCCTTCTTTACGGAGTCGTCGTTAAGAAGATCCTTACCGGTTCCGGAATTGACTATCCTTCCGGTTTCAAGTACATAGGCTCTGTCTGCTATGGAAAGAGCCATCTGGGCATTCTGTTCTACAAGCAGTATCGTTGTACCCTTCTTGTTAAGAGCCTTTATGATCTCGAATATCTGATCCACAAGGATGGGCGCAAGTCCCATTGAAGGCTCATCAAGCATCATAAGTCTGGGCTTACTCATAAGAGCTCTTCCCATGGCAAGCATCTGCTGCTCACCGCCTGAAAGAGTACCCGCCATCTGGGTCTGTCTTTCTTTTAATCTGGGGAAATGCTCATATACGATCTCAAGAGTCTCCGCTATTTCGGAAACAGGCCTTGTATAAGCGCCCATTTCAAGATTTTCCCTGACGGAAAGCTGTGCGAAAACCCTTCTTCCCTCGGGGCAGAGAGCCATTCCCTGATTAACCACCTTATGGGGAGCAACACCCAAAATGCTCTTTCCTTCAAATTCCACACTTCCTTCCCTGGGTTTTAAAAGTCCGCCCACGGTATTAAGAGTAGTGGATTTTCCGGCACCGTTGGCACCGATAAGAGTTACGATCTCTCCCTCACCGACTTCAAAGGAAACTCCCTTAATGGCATGTATGCTGCCGTAATAAACATGCAGATTTTCAACTTTAAGAACTGTGCTCATTTATAAATTTCTCCTAACCGATTAAAGGCCGAAGGCCTTTAATCAGCACTAACGCGCAAGCGTTTGTGCCTAGCCTCTGTGCGTTCCCAGATATGCCTCTATTACCTGGGGATTTCCCTGGATCTGTGAAGGTGTTCCCTTGGCGATGATCCTGCCGAAATTGAGAACGACGATACTCTCACATATTCCCATTACCAGATTCATGTCATGCTCTATAAGAAGGACCGCGATCTGGAATTCATCCCTTATCTTGCGGATATTGTTCATGAGCTCTTCGGTTTCGGAAGGATTCATTCCCGCTGCAGGCTCATCAAGGAGTAAAAGCTTGGGGCCCGTTGCCAGAGCTCTGACTATCTCAAGTCTTCTCTGTGCTCCGTAGGGAAGCGAATCCGCTCTGACCCCGGCAAGATCTGCCATTCCGAAGATATCGAGAAGTTCCAGCGCTCTTTCGTGCGCCTTCTTTTCTTCCTTCCAGTAATTGGGAAGTCTGAAAACCCCTGCAAGTGTATGATAACCCATGTGGTTGTGAAGTCCGATCTTTACATTCTCTTCGACTGTGAGCTTATCGAAGAGTCTGATGTTCTGGAAGGTTCTGGCGATCCCCAGCTGGTTCACCTGAACGGGTGTCATATTATGGGTATCCTTTCCGCCGATCATTATGGTGCCCCTTGTGGGCTCATATACCTTGGTAAGAAGATTGAATATGGTGGTCTTGCCGGCACCGTTAGGTCCGATAAGTCCGCATATCTCAGTGGCACCGATCCCTATATTGAATTCATCAACCGCAACAAGTCCTCCGAAATCTATTCCCAGATGTGCCGCTTCAAGAACCAGGGGCTTTCCTAAATCTTTTTCGGGAACGAAATTGGGGCTGGGTACATTAACAAGCTTTACTTCGGGAGATTTGCTCATTATTTTTTCCCTCCCTTCGAAACCTTCATTCGCATTTTCTTTGCAAAAATATCCATCCTGCCTTTTAATTTCTCATTATTGGTAACGAGCATGACAAGGATGAGGACTATGGCATATACCAGCATCCTGTAGTCGCTGAACTTTCTCAAAAGCTCGGGCAGGACGACCAATACGCCTGCTGCAATAAGAGATCCGGTCATGCTTCCGATGCCGCCTAAGACAACGAATACCAAGACAAGGATCGAGGTATTAAAATCGAATTTCTTGGGAACAAGAGTGGAATAGTTCAGCGCATATACCGCACCGGCCGCACCTGCCATGGATGCCGACAATGTAAATGCCAGCATCTTGTATTTCATGGGTGATATTCCCATGCTCTCTGCTGCTATCCTGTTATCCCTGATGGCCATGATGGCGCGTCCCGTTCTGGAATTAACAAGGTTTTGGATCACAATGAGAACAAGGATCAGAAGTACGACGGCTGATGTAAAAGTTGAGATCTTGCTGATGCCGACAGCTCCCATTGGGCCGTTTATAACGGTCTTGCCGGTAGCACTCATTCCCATTGCATCAGGATTGTTGAATGCGATATGGATTCCTTTCTCATCTATGCCGACATAGAGACAGTTGAGAATGTTTTTTATGATCTCTCCGAAAGCAAGGGTTACGATGGCAAGATAGTCACCGTTAAGCCTTAAGACGGGAATCCCGATAAGGAATCCCGCAAGGCCTGCAAGGAGTGCACCGATTACTATGGATACCACCAGTCTGGCGGGATTTGATGCATCTCCCATTGCCGCACTTACGATGACGGCAGTGAATGCGCCTACGGACATGAATCCGGCATGACCAAGGGAAAGCTCACCGGAGATACCGACCACAAGGTTAAGAGAAACCGCCATTATCATATAGCAGGCGATGGGAATAAGCTGTCCCTTAAGTGCGCTGGTAATATTACCGGTGGAAACAAGTATCTGGAATACGATATAAAAGATGATCACTATTCCGTAATTGATGAATGATTTCTTTGAAGCCGCGGAGGCCTTTTTTGTTATTGACATATCTTTTGCCTCCTTATACTTTCTCGTGAATCTGTTTTCCAAGAAGTCCCGTAGGTCTGAAGATCAGGACGACTATGAGTACTCCGAAAACTATTGCATCCGCAAGTTCGGATGAAATATATGCTCTTGCCAGGATCTCTATGACTCCCAGAAGGATACCTCCGATCATGGCACCGGGAATGGATCCTATCCCTCCGAATACCGCAGCCGTAAATGCTTTGATTCCGGGCATCGAACCGGTTGTGGGCATGAGGGTCGGATATGCGGTACACAAAAGGACTCCCGCTATTGCGGCAAGACCAGAGCCTATGGCAAAGGTCATTGAGATGGTGAAGTTAACATTGATTCCCATTAATGTTGCAGCGCCTTTATCCTCAGAGACGGCACGCATTGCTTTCCCCATCTTGGTACGTGATGTGAAAAGTGTAAGGATGATCATTATGACAAGGTTTGCAGTGATGGCCACAACCGCAACGGGTGATACTCTTGCACCGCCTACCATTTCAAAGGCTTCAATATCTTTAAAAATATTGGGATACGCCTTGGGATTTGCTCCCCAGATGATAAGCGCCGAATTTTGAAGGAAATAGGACATTCCAATGGCGGTTATGAGGACCGCAAGGGAAGTTGCCGAACGAAGAGGCTTGTAAGCCAGTCTTTCAATAGTGATACCCAGCACTGTACAGATTGCCATGGCCAAAAGCACGGCGATGGGTGCCGGAACATTCATATATGACATAAAACAGAAGGATACATATCCGCCCACCATAATGACATCGCCATGTGCAAAATTCAGCATTTTCGCAATACCATAGACCATGGTATATCCGAGTGCGATTATCGCATATATACTTCCAAGGCTTATTCCGTTGATCAGATGTGCCAGCATATGTATCTCCTTAAATGCATCGGACGCTTTTGACGGCGCCCGGTGCCGGTTTTTATATACTTTTTGTAATCTTTATAAACGGATTTCTTCGGTGCTTCGCACCTCTCGAAATCCTAAAAACATTCGGAATTACATCCCTACGTAAACACCGTCTTTGATAACAACGGCCTTGGGCTGCTTGTTAACCTGTCCGTTAGTATCCCAAACCATTCCGAGACCGGTTACACCGTCTGCGGAGAAGCTGCTGTCGGTAAATACGGAGATAAGGATCTCACAAAGCTCATCAGCGCCCATTCCGGTTACATCAAGTCCGCCGTTCTTTGCTGCGTAGAACTCAAGTGCTGCCTTGATGGCATATGCACAGTCATATCCGTCAGCTGCGAACTGTGAAGGAGTCTCACCGAACTTGCTGTTGAAGCTGCTTACGAAATTCTTGGTAAGGTCATCGGTAGCATCTGCAGAGAAGGGAGTAAGAAGCATAACGCCCTCTGCAAGAGAAGTATCGAATCCCTCGATGGTAAGGATTCCGTCCATTCCGTCTACACCAAAGAAGGTGGGCTCATAGCCGGTCTTTGCTGCCTGCTGAAGAATAAGTGAAGCAGGGGTGTAGTAAATGGGAAGGAATACAAGGTCTGCACCTGCTGACTGTGCATCACCAACCTGAACTGAGAAATCAGTGGTGTCATCGGTAAAGGTTGTCTCTGAAACGATCTCAAGTCCGAGCTCAGAAGCCTTAGCCTTGAAGGTCTGATAGATTCCGGTTGAATATGCGTCAGCGTTATTGTAGATAACTGCAACCTTGGTAGCAAGCTTGTTATCTGAAATGTACTGAGCTGATGCTGATCCCTGGTTAGGATCTGCAAAGCAGAGCTGGAATACATTGTCCTTTCCTTCGGTTACGGTAGTAGCTGAAGCTGAAGGTGTAAGCATGAATACTCTGTCAGAGTTAGCCTCTGCAGAAACTGCGATACAGGGAGTGGTGGTAACGGTACCTGCAATAGCCTGTACGCCCCAGTCCTGAAGCTGGTGATAAGCATTTACTGACTTCTCTGCGTCATGCTCATCGTCCTGAGCCTGAAGTTCGATGGAAAATCCGGTTCCCTGTGCGTTGATCTCATCAACTGCGATGGAAGTTCCGTTTACAACTGCATTTCCGTAGATTGCTGCTCCTCCGGTAAGGGGTCCGATAACTCCGAGCTTAAGAGTTCCGGTAAGAGCTCCATCCCCTGCAGGTGCAGCGGTCCCGGTGCCTGCATCTGTGGTTGCGGCAGTTCCGGTTTCTGTTCCGGTTGCAGCTCCTGCATCAGCAGATGATCCGCATCCTGCCATTGCCATGACCATTGTTCCGGCCATGATAAGTGAAAGCAATTTCTTTTTCATAATATAACCTCCTCTTTTGTCGCGTCAGCGACATTTATTCACTACGCGAAAGCGAAGCTTTCGCCCAGCCTCCTCTTTTGTCGCATCAGCGACATGTATAACAAAACAGCCAAAGAAAGTCCTGCTTGCCTCCTTTGGCTTTAAATGCATTTTATTAGAAGAAACCTTCTTATGTCAACAATAAATTATACAAATATCCTTGTATACAATTGCGTTTTTTATGAAATATTACCCAAAATCTTAACCGTTGTCACAATTCGATCACCGGATATACAGTCTGTAGTATGTGGTATCAACAACTTCCTTTGCACCGAATTCTCCGCTTGCAAATCTGTACAGCCATGAGTTTTCCACATCGGAATTAAGTTCTCCGTCATAGCATTCAACTGCGATGATGTCAGGCATCTTTTCGGGATACATTTCCCAGTATGATGCAAAGCGGATACCGTAGTCTTCGGTCATAATGGTGGATCCGTGCCCTATGCGGGCATCAGTATAAAGATATGTCACCGCATCTCCCGTTATCATCACACGCTCTGCCTGATCCAGAAGCTCAGGGAGCTCATCTGCATCTATCCTTGCTTTGTTTGCATATATCCTTTCAAGTACAAGCCCTTTTTCGGGACCGTAAGGGACTCTCGCCCCGCTGTCAAATATATTGAAAAGCTTATTCCTTGGATTATTCAGCTGGATGATATTAACAAAGATCACAAGTACCACAGCCAAAAGGGTCACTCCCTTTTTACAGGACCCTTCCGCCTCAAAGACAACCGCAAGTATGGCAACGAGTCCGTATGTAAGATATTTTGCCGAAGAGAATATGCTCTGGTCGCATGCGATAAGAACGGTTACAAAGCATGCAAGACTTCCCCCTCCGTACAGTAAAAGCATGCTCTTCATATCATCGGTCAGATTTATATTTTTCATGATATAGACTAAAGCGATGATGATGACAAACAGTATCCCGCCGAAGGTCAGCTCCACCGGGTAGTAATCAGTCCTGAAGGCGTAATGTATGAATTTCCATGAAAATACAAGTAAAAGTGATACGGGAACGATGATCTTCTTATTCTTAAAAAGCTTCCCCGCCCCAAAAGAGACCAGTCCGAATCCCGCGCTAAAGAGCAGAACTCCCAGAAGATCTTTTCCGTAGAGAGCGATCTTTGATATCCCCTCTCCATGGGTTGAATCCACATATATCATCTTTTCCGCCGTTTCAATAAGGGAGGAAAAAGACATATAGGTCAGAATATGTCCAAGATATGCAAGACCGGATAAAAGACATACGCTGAAAACAATCGGAAAAGCCGCCCTGTTTTGCTTTCTTTTGACAAACAGATATATAAAAACAAAAAGGGCGAAGATCACGGATTGGGGATAGGACAGGACGCAGAGGGAAAGGAAAACCCCGGCAAGCACGGACAAAATGACCACCCTTCTTGCGCCCGGCTTACAGATGCCGTGAAGGGTCCCCGGCTTTTGTGTATCCGGCTCTATTTGTCCATCATTATGAGGCCGTGACATATTCTTTCCGGCAAAATCCAGTGCATCGATACACACAAGAGTCATAAGGGATGTAAGATTAAAAAGATTGGAAAATTCAGGCGTTGATGTCTGCTTTGGAGAAAGATTGGCAAATATCACGGCAAGAATAAATGCATTCCCGGGTGAAATATGTTTTTTCAGTGTAAGATAAAAGACTGCGGATACAAGAAGGTGAAGAAGGATCCCGCAGATCCGGACAAAAAGTATCTCTCCGTCATAAGTTCCCGTAAGATTTCTGTAGATCCATAAAAAGAATTCCACGGCAAAACCCGAAGTCTGATGAAGCTCCCACATATCCCTGAAAAGAAGGTCCCCCTGCAAAAGCCTGTTTCCGATGGCAAAAGCATACCCTTCATCGATGATCCAGCCGCACATGGCAACCTTTACCGATGAGACAAGTGTCAGAGCGATCAGTATCAGATTTACGATTGGGAATTTTTTTATCTTCATCAGGATGGATTTTTTTATTTTTCAGAACCGGAAGCTTTTAATCTTCCGGAAAAAACAGGCATAATCATCACAGGTATCAGAAGGAAAAAGGTGTACATATACCTGAATGCGGAAACCGGGCCCAGAAGATATGTGCCCCAGAGCGCAAAAAGCATGACAGTGACTGCCGTATATGAGGGGCGGCGTATCTTGACCGCCATGTAAAATGCACAGAGAAATGTAATGAAGGGAATGGAAAGAGAAAACGCAAGTCCGCTTAAAAGTCCGGAGTTTTCGATATAAGTTATCATGTTTTCATAGAAAAGCTCAGCCTCACGTACTAAAGGTCTTCTTTCCACATAATACGATTCCATAAATACATTATCAGTCTCGATATAATCCCTTCCGGAATATCTGTCTGTGATGCGGGCTCCGGGATACCAGAGCTGAACGTTCTGGGTAAGAAACGCATTTATGAACTCCTCCGGATATCTGTGAAAAAGGTGCATGTAAAGATCCCAGAATGCGGATCTGTCACTTTTATAAAGATCGTCATCAAAGGTAAATTTTACAGAATCTGCAAGCCTGGGATTATACTCTCCTGCTGACATATATTTTTCAATAAGGAATTTCTCAGCAACAGTGAGGTTTGAATATCTGCCTACATAAACAGAAGCCACCTGATTGATCGGAACGGAAAGCGCCTCCCTGCTCTCGCTGCTTTGTACTCCGGCCAGGGGATAGATAATAAGCATCACCACGCAGGAGAAGATCACGGAAAAAACAGAGGTGATAAGATACCCTCTCATGTTTTCTTTTTTTGCGGAAAAGATCATAGCGATGATCAGGACAAAAGCCGCGGGAAGGAAATTATTCCTGAGAAGGCAGGCAAGAGCTATATTGCAAAAAAGCAGGACTTTGCCGACCCTCTCACCCCGGGATGCTTTTAAAAGCCTCAGTACCAGAAGCACCACCATGCAGGAAAAAAGAACATCCTTGGTCATCTCAACGGAAAATACGCTGAATGCGGGATAGAATACATAAAACGCAATGGAAAGAAGTTCATAATACCATCTGCAGCCCTCGCTTATCTCTCTTTTTACAACATAGGAACAGACAAAGGATACAAGGATCATCTGGAAGATACAGTATATGGTAAGCGCATAGGGGTGAGGAACTCCCGCCCATTCTAAAAGTAAAAAAGCATTCCATATAAGTGTATGAAGAACCGGGTGATGGTTTGAAAGAGGAAGCAGTCCTATGGCCTGAAGTGTCTGCCACTCACTGTCATATGCAAGGATCCCGGGAAAATACGCAAGCATCGCAAAGGCGCATGATGCAAGGACAAGGATAAAGGTCATGAAGGGAAGTATTCTGTAGATAAAAGGAAGCCCGGCTTTTGCCGCCATTTCCTTTTCTTCCTTTTCAATAGTCTTATCATCCTTGATCGCAAGAAGGTCGATCTCTTCTCCGGGAGTAAAAAGTGACGGCTCTTCCTTTTCTCCGGGTGCATTCTCTAAAGTCTCAGAAGAAAAAGAAACGGCTTTTTCACGCATTCCTTTCCTTACCAGCTTTCCGAGCAGCACATAGAAAAAAAGGACCGGCACAAAAAGAATGGCAAAGATCGCAACATATTCAACCGCCGAGATCTTCAGCCACTTTATATCATTAAGATTATAAATACATCTTCCTGCGGTAATGACAAAAGATGTCAGAAAAGCAAACAAAAGCTCTGCCGCA
>CAMPAP010000112.1 GCA_946631935.1 uncultured Lachnospiraceae bacterium
ATATGATCGCTTTCGATATAAACATTTAAAAAATCATGGTTCGGTGGTGTTGTGACTTTTGAAACGGTGGTTTCGTTCATAAGAAGAGCAGCGCGCTCTTTTAGATTAAGCGTAGAAAATGCTTCGGTAAAGATAAAAGACATATTCAATTCCTTTCATAAACAGTCCTGCCGTGGCGCTTTCGCCTTCCCGAACAGGTACAATAAGCAACGAAAAAATTATAAAACTATTTATTCCAATTATCCAGTTCTGATTTCAGAACATCCAAAAGTTCCTCTTCCGGAACCTTTTTTATTATCTCGCCCTTTTTTATAAGAAGCCCCTCTCCAATACCTCCTGCAATGCCAAGATCGGCTTCCTTTGCTTCACCGGGACCGTTAACAACACATCCCATAACCGCAAGTTTTATATTGTAGGGATAGTTTTCAGCAAGTTTTTCAACTTTGTTGGCAAGAGAGATAAGATCTATCTTTGTTCTTCCGCATGTAGGGCATGATACTACATCTATACCGCCCTCTCTTAAGCCAAGAGTCTTAAGGATCAGTCTTGCAGAGACTATCTCTTCAAGGGGATCTCCCGTAAGAGACACTCTTATAGTATCTCCTATTCCCTGACCCAGGATAAGTCCAAGTCCCACGGATGATTTGATATTACCGCTCCTTACGGTTCCGGACTCGGTGATTCCAACATGAAGAGGATAAGGAGTCTTTCCCGCAATGAGTTCATGAGCCTTTACACACATCAAAACATTTGAAGATTTGATACTTATGACAAGATTGTCATAACCCATATCTTCTATCAGTTTAACCTTATCAAGAGCACTTTCCGTTATACCCTCAGCAGTAACACCGCCGTATTTTTCAATAAGATTTTTTTCAAGAGAACCGGAATTGACACCGACCCTGATGGGGATATTTTTCTGGGATGCCAGATCAACCACTTCTCTTACCTTGTCTGAAGAGCCGATATTTCCGGGGTTGATCCTTATCTTATCGGCACCGTTATCGATAGCCATAAGAGCCATTTTATGATCAAAATGAATATCAGCAACAAGAGGGATGGAGATCTGTTTTTTTATCTCCTTTATAGCCCTTGCACTGTCTTCATCAGGCACGGTACATCTTACGATTTCACACCCTGCCTTCTCAAGTGCATGGATCTGGCTGACAGTCGCTTTTATATCGGATGTGGGGGTGTTTGTCATTGACTGGATCGCAATGGGATTTCCATGACCTATCCTGACTCCGCCAATATTTATCTCTTTTGTATTGTCTCTTGCAGCCATTTATATTACCTCAAAAAAAAGTCTGATATGTTTTTTACGTACGAAAATATAGTATCACATTTAGCGTATAAATAAATGTCTTGACATATCCGGATGCCTTGTCCTAATATAAATCCTGCGTATGATCATGGGCGTTCGCCCGATTTTTCCATTTTAAATACCTTAGCGGAAAGGCCTGTAAATGTATTCCTGCGAAAACTTTTTTGCAAGGGTCCATGAAAGCGAAAGAGCTTATGCTTTTTGGCTTGTCAGTGTGCCGTGGATAGGTAACGGTCCAATACCAAGACTCCTTGAGTATTACGGTTCGCCAAAAGATATCTATAAAGCATCTGATGAAGACATTGAAAAGATCCCGGGAAGAAAAGTAAATACCGGTCCACTTTTAAAATACAGAAAAGAACATGATATCTTCAGAAAATACGATGAATTCCAAAGATCCGGGATGAAGCTTTCCTTTGTATTTGATGAAGATTATCCTCTCAGACTTAAAAATATTCCGGACCCTCCCTACGGACTTTTTTACATGGGTGATCTTCCCGAAAATAACAAGCTTTCCGTAGCGGTTATAGGCGCAAGACAGTGTTCTGAATACGGAAGATATATTGCCAGTAACCTGGGAAAAGCACTTGGAAGCAATGACATAAATCTCATAAGCGGCATGGCAGTCGGCATAGACGGAATAAGCCAGGGCTCCGCCATAGCATCAGGGGGGCGATCCTTTGCCGTTTTGGGAAGCGGAGCAGACATTTGTTATCCGGAAAGCAATAAAGGGCTTTATGAAGATCTGAAAAAAGCAGGTGGGATAATCTCATCATATCCTCCGGGAACAAAAGCCATCTCCTGCTTTTTCCCTCCCAGAAACAGGATCGTAAGCGGACTTTCGGATGCGGTTGTGGTCATAGAAGCAAGAACAAGGAGCGGAACTCTCATAACGGTTGACATGGCCTTAGAACAGGGAAGGGATATATATGCCGTTCCGGGAAGGCTCGGAGATGAACTGTCTGCAGGCTGTAACGGTCTCATAGGGCACGGAGCAAGAGTTTATCTTGATCCTGAAATATTCATGCAGGATCTTACGGAAGATCATATGGATGTATTTGAATACGGAAACGGGACGGACTGTTTCAGATCAGGGAAAATAATACCTCTATATGATTCAGAGCGTGACAAACGTCACAGAAATTACTGCACGGAAAAGAAACACTTTCCAAAGCTGGATCAGTCCCATCTTGAGATATACAGCCGTCTTTCCTTTACGCCAAAAACACCTGAAGAGATCCATATTGAAATCCTGAATGAAGGAAAAGATTCCCCGGGGGAAACCGGTATATGCCTGATCCTCATGGAATTATGCCTTCAGGAACATGCATTTCAGGTCAGTCCCGGGTATTACATTAAAAAATCATCTTAAGGAGCAAAAATGTTTTCTGATATCATAACAGCTGCATTAAGCGGAATAAGCGCCCTTATAGTACATGTTGAAACGGATATAAACCGGGGGCTTCCTGTTTTTAATATAGTCGGTTCACCCGGCAGTGAGATCCGTGAATCAAAAGACCGGGTAAGGGCGGCCCTGAAAAATACCGGGATCACAATACCCCCATCAAGGATCACGGTTAATCTTTCACCGGGAGATCTCAAAAAAGATTCTACATCTTATGACCTGCCAATAACGATAGGTCTGCTTACTGCTCTTGAATATCTTCCGCCGTCATGCACGGAAGGAATCCTGTTTCTTGGTGAAATAGCCTTAAACGGCGAGATACGCCCCGTAAGAGGAGTGCTCCCCATAATAAGCACAGCAGCAAAATTAGGGATCAGGGAATGTATAATTCCTGCCGAAAATGCTGCCGAAGGATCTGTGGTTCCCGGAATAAAAGTAAGAGGTGCTGCAGATCTTAAAAAAGTCATTGATTATCTTCAGACAAAGGACGAGAGCATCCTGCCTTCTTTATATACGGATCCTTCCGAAATCCTTTATAAAGGCAACGAAAAATACCCGGATTTCAGCGATGTATGCGGACAGGAAAGAGCAAAAAAAGCTGCCGTGATCAGCGCTGCAGGTTTTCATTCACTTCTTATGACAGGTCCTCCGGGTGCGGGAAAATCCATGATTGCAAGGAGGATCCCCGGGATAATGCCTCCTCTTTCACTCTCGGAAAGTTTGGAACTTACCACCATATATTCAATAGCAGGAACGAAACCTTTCGGAAAAGCTCTGATCACAAAAAGATCCTTTCAGGCACCTCATCATACAGTATCAAGCAGAGCCCTGACAGGAGGAGGCATTGATCCAAAGCCGGGGATCATATCCCTTGCGCACAGATCAGTTCTCTTCCTTGATGAATTTACCGAATTCGGAAGAGATGCAATAGAAAGCTTAAGGCAACCCCTTGAAGATAAAAAGATCAGGATATCAAGAGTCAGATATTCCGTGGAATATCCTGCTGATTTTTTACTTATCTGTGCCATGAATCCCTGTCCATGCGGGTATTACCCGGACAGAGGAAAGTGCAGATGCAGCGAAAACGATATAAAAAGATATCTTGGAAAAATATCAGGACCTATCCTTGACAGGATAGACCTGTGCACAGAGCTTAAAAACATAAGCATTTCAGAAATAATGGATGGAGGAAAAAAACTGAGTTCCGAAGAGATGTCAGAGTATGTATCAAGAGCAAGAAATATGCAAAAAGAAAGATATAAAAACACTGAAATAAGATTCAATGCAGATCTTAAAGCTGATGACATTAAAAAATACTGTCATCTTGGGAAGGAAGAAGAAACAATAGCAGAGGAACTTTACAAAAAGCTAAGCCTTTCAGCAAGGTCATATCACAGGATACTCAGAGTATCAAGAACGATAGCTGACACTGAAGGTTCAGCTGAGATAAAAAAAGAACACCTTCTTGAAGCGGCATCATACCGGCCGGATCTTGATTACTTCAGATAGTATCAGAAAAAAAAAATTTGATTTCCGGACAGAATCAGGTATAAAACAAAACGGATGCTCCCTGTAAAATACAGGAAGCATCCATATTTATCAGATCTTGATCTCCATTGCATCCGGATCCTGGGCAAAATGGATTGCCTGGTCTCTGTCGATCTTTCCTTCGTAGAAGAAGTTGCAGATGGCTTCGTCCATGGTGATCATACCCATTGCCTTATTGGTCTGCATTACACCCATGATCTGGTGGGACTTACCTTCACGGATAAGGTTTCTGATAGCGTGGTTAGCAAGAAGAACCTCAAATGCAGCAACACGGCCTTTTCCGTCGTATGTAGGAATGAGCTGCTGGGAGATGACTGCCTCAAGAACACCCGCAAGCTGGACTCTGATCTGCTGCTGCTGGTGAGGAGGGAATACATCGATAACACGGTCAACGGTTGAAGCAGCACCGATGGTATGGAGTGTTGAAAGGACCAGGTGACCTGTCTCTGCTGCGGTAATGGCAGTTGAAATGGTCTCAAGGTCTCTCATCTCACCGACGAGGATAACATCGGGGTCTTCACGAAGTGCTGCACGGAGTGCATTTGCATATGAGTTGGAGTCCATACCGATCTCACGCTGGTTTACAATGGATCTCTTATGCATGTGCAGATACTCGATAGGATCCTCAAGGGTTATGATATGTGCATCACGGTGCTCATTGATCTTATCTATGATGGATGCAAGTGTTGTTGATTTACCGGATCCTGTAGGACCGGTTACAAGAACAAGTCCTCTCTTTCTTTCGTAAAGTTCGATGACCGCCTTGGGAACACCGAGCTTTTCGGGATTGGGAATCTCGGTACCGACAAGTCTGAGTGCAAGACCTGCGGAACCTCTCTGTTTAAAGATATTAACACGGTAACGGCCGAGTGCGGGGATGGAGAATGACATATCGTATTCACCGATCTCCATGAATTTATCCTTCTGCTCCTGATTGGCAATGGACATTACCACATCGAGAGTATCCTGAGGCATCAGTCTGTCGTACCCGTCCACTTTGATAAGGCTGCCGTTGACTCTCATCATGGGAGGCACACCAACCGTAATATGAACGTCACTGGCTCCTGCATTTTTAGCTTTCTGCATTACGTCATAGATATCAACCATTTTGTTTCACCCCTAAAAATTATTTATATTTATATTTCCCGTCAGGAAATACCGATACCGCTTGCACCGCCCTCATTCATGATATATCTGTTATCGAGGGTCTTCATGATATCAACTACTCTGATATCCGAGTGATCCGAATCAGCAAGATCCATGATACTGTTCTGTCTGAATGTTATGACAGTGGGCTTCAATATATTCTGCTGATTCTCGTTTATTATAAGTGCCTTTTCACCGGATGAAAGCTCAACGCTCACTCCGGGGAACAGGATAAATACGCTGTCGATAAGAGCCTGGACAACCTCAGGATCATACGCCCCGGGATTATCCTGAAATTCAAGTATGGCCCTGACCTCGGATAAGCTCTCCCCGGTAAGGCTCATTCCGGTTATCTCGTCATAACGTCCTGCTATATGAAGTATCTTCGCCTCCGGAAGGACTTTCTTTATCTCAAGATCCATATTAAGATCCAGCGCCTTCTGGCATCTTAGTGCCTGCTGGCATATACGTTTGACCATGGGGCCGTCAGTTGCAAAGACCTCATCGAGACCGTCAGCCGCACTGAGGGCTTCATCATACATGTCCCTGATCTTGCCCGGATCTGTCTCTCCGCCATAGACAGCGGGATTTTTTGATGAGATCTTTCCGATATCGTGAACAAGAGCAGCAGTCACAAGAATCAGCCTGTTCTCCACGGAAATATTCAGGCGACTTGCCATAAGGGCACAGAGGATCGCAGTATTGAACATATGACGGCATACATAATCCTCTCTGGATCTCAAATTCTGATAAAAATGAACTTTATCGTCATGATGTCCGTACTTGCGGATTATCTGGCTTACGATGGTAGGAAGATTTCTCTGCTTTTTAGTGGTGATGATCCTTGTGAGTTCATCCTGAAGGGATGAAACCGTCTTGATTTCAAACTTTTCAAATTCAAGATCTTCTTCGCTCATGGGAGGAAGGGGCTCTGCCGGTTCGAGAATATAAATACCGAGTAGTCCGAAATTTTTGACTGATTCAATACCCGCATCAGTCAGCTTCGCATCTCTTTCATAGAGCAGGACACCGCTCTTGGAATAGATGGGCCTGGCGAGTCTCATTCCGCTCTTCAGATCTTCCCACTTAACGAATTTCAAATCGTACTCCCGGTGATAAACTATAAATGAACTGGATTTTTTATGATTCTTGGAAAAAGAAAGCCAAAAACAATCATAAAAACACAAAAACACTAATTTATTTTACAATAGAGAATATAAAATAACAAGAAAAATCAATCAGATCAGAATAAAGTCATTGGGAAAAATCCATCCCGTTTTTATCAGATAAAACCCTGCATTACGACGTTTGCAAGGTCAAGCCCTCTTTCTGTAAGAAAGAGTCTGTCATCATCCCTTTTAAGGAGGCCGTCCGCTATATTTTTAGCTATCCTTTCTTCGTAGATTTTATCAAGACTTTCGGAAAATCTTTCTTCAAAACAACTGTAAGATACGCCTTTTATCATACGAAGTCCAAGTATCATATATTCGCTCATAAGATCGTTTTTTTTGAGCTTTTCAATGAGGAAATGACCGTTTAAGGGATCTTTTATATATCCAAGTATGTCGTCCGAATTGACAAATCTACAGTTATCGTAATAAGAAGAGGCATCGATACCTGCACCGTAATAGGGTACTCCTGTCCAGTAACCTGTATTATGGCGGCATTCATAACCCTTTTTTGCATAATTTGATATCTCATATCTTTCATATCCGTACTCCGAAAGAATACCGGATGTCATATGATACATCATTCTGTCGGTGTCTTCATCAGGGATTTCAAGTTCCCCGTTTTTCTTCATTTCGCCAAAAGGGGTATCATCTTCCACTATGAGACTGTATGCGGAAATATGGGAAGGTTCAAGATCGCTAACGTTTCTGAGAGTCTGTTCCCAGCTTTTAATTCTCTGGCCGGGAATATCATTCATCAGATCCACGTTAATATTTGTAAAGCCGGCATTTTTTACAAGTTCACGGCTTTTAAGAAAATCATCATATGTATGGATACGACCCAGCTTTTTTAATTCTTCATCATTTGATGACTGAAGCCCAAGACTGATCCTGTTAATACCGGACTGCTTATATGCTCTGACTTTGTCTTCGGATAATGTTCCGGGATTGCATTCAATTGTTATCTCCGCATCATCACACAGATCAAAATTACTGCGGACGCATTCCATTATCTTTTGGATCTTATCTCCCGGTAAAACAGATGGAGTTCCGCCACCGATAAATACAGCGGAAATGGCCGTATGGCATTTTTCATTTGCGATAAAGTAAAGCTCCTGCGTAAGTGCATCAACGTATTTTTCCCTGATATCATCATCAGCCGGAAAAGACGTAAAATCACAATACAGGCATTTTCTTACGCAGAATGGAATATGTATATAGATTTCCGATGTATCACTTATCTTCATCAAGTTTAAGCACACTCATAAATGCGGACTGGGGAATCTCAACATTTCCAACCTGTCTCATGCGCTTCTTTCCTTCTTTCTGTTTTTCAAGAAGCTTCTTTTTACGTGTGATATCACCGCCATAGCACTTGGCAAGAACGTCCTTTCTCATTGCCTTTACAGTTTCACGTGCGATGACCCTGCCTCCGACACAGGCTTGTATGGGTATTTCAAAAAGGTGCCTTGGGATCTCTTCTTTTAATTTTTCACACATTCTCCTGCCCCTGTCATATGCGGAATCGCCGTGGACTATGAAGCTTAAGGCATCAACCTGTTCTTTGTTGATGAGAATATCAAGCTTTGCAAGGGTACTCTTTTCATATCCTTTAAGATCATAATCAAAAGATGCATATCCCTTGGATCTTGACTTAAGAGCATCAAAGAAATCATATATTATCTCGTTTAAAGGAAGTTCGTATTTAAGAAGCGCTCTGCCCGCATCTATATATTCCATGCTGATATATCTTCCGCGTCTTTGCTGGCAGAGTTCCATAATGGAACCGACATAATCCTTGGTGACCATGATCTCAGCATCAACTATGGGTTCTTCCATATAATCTATCTCACTGGGATCAGGCAGATTGGAAGGATTGGTGAGATCTATGACAGTGCCGTCAGTCTTGTAGACCTTGTAGACAACGGAAGGCGCTGTTGTGACAAGATCGAGATCATATTCTCTTTCAAGCCTTTCCTGAATGATATCAAGGTGAAGAAGACCTAAAAATCCGCATCTGTAACCAAAACCAAGCGCAAGGGAGGTCTCGGGCTCATAGAAAAGGGATGCATCATTAAGTTGAAGCTTTTCAAGAGCTTCCTTAAGATCTTCATATTTGGAGCTGTCTGCGGGATACACGCCGCAATATACTACGGGCTGGACTTTTTTATAACCCGGAAGGGGCTCACTGCAGGGATTATCGGCATCCGTTACAGTATCACCTACTGCTGTCTCGGAAAGTGTTTTAATTGATGCAGTTATATAGCCTACCATTCCTGCGGATAACTCATCGCAGGGAATAAAGCGTCCCGCTCCAAAATACCCTACCTCAACAACTTCCTCGCAGGCACCTGTTGCCATCATTCTTATCTTCGTACCTTTTTTTACGGTTCCGTCCATTATACGGACAAATACAATGACGCCCTTATATGAATCATAAAGGGAATCAAAGATCAGCGCGGAAAGAGGAGCATTCTCATCTCCTTTAGGTGCAGGGACTTTGGTAACCACAGCTTCAAGCACTTCATCGATACCGATACCGTTTTTGGCAGATATAAGGGGAGCATCCTGAGCCTCTATGCCTATAACATCCTCTATTTCTTCAATGACCCTCTCAGGCTCTGCCGAAGGAAGATCGATCTTATTTATAACAGGAAAAACATCAAGCCCGTGATCAAGTGCAAGATATACATTTGCAAGAGTCTGGGCTTCCACGCCCTGGGCCGCATCCACAACAAGTATTGCTCCGTCACATGCCGCAAGGCTTCTTGAGACCTCGTAGTTAAAATCCACATGGCCCGGAGTGTCAATCAGATTAAAGATATACTCATTACCGTCCTTGGACTTAAAAACAGTCCTTACAGCCTGGGACTTGATGGTAATTCCCCGCTCTCTTTCAAGGTCCATATTATCGAGAACCTGCTCCTGCATTTCCCTTGCCGTAAGAAGACCGGTTTTCTCAATGATACGGTCGGCAAGAGTGGACTTGCCGTGATCGATATGCGCCACTATACAGAAATTTCTAATAAGACTTTTATCCATATAACACCCAATATGAGCAAATGCTATAATGCTTTTCAACATTTCTTATGAAAACATTATAGCCTTGCTAATCCGAATTTTACAAAAAACCCCCGGATGACTCCGAGGGTTTGATAAATTATAATAATGCAAAAACTTAAGCCATCTTGTTAACAGCTTTAGCCATCTTGGATGTCTTGTTTGCAACGTTATTCTTATGATAAACGCCCTTTGATGCAGCCATCTCAAGAGTCTTAGATGCGTTCTTAAGCTCAGCTTCAGCAGCAGCCTTATCTCCGCTTTCTACAGCAGCATAAAGCTTCTTTACCGCAGTCTTTGATGCTGAACGAACAGCCTTATTCTTCTCTTCATTTCTGCGATCAACAAGAACTCTTTTCTTTGCAGATTTAATGTTAGCCAAAGTAACACCTCCATAAAACAAAAAACATTAAGTAACTTATGTTTATGCTTTCTTCTGCATTGACGGGATGCATAAAAAGCGAGACACGTTAATACACGAACTTAGTTAATATACAGATTTTTACGGCTTTTGTCAACACTTTTGACACTTTTCTTTCAAAAATAAGGGGTTCCCGAGGGAACCCCTGTAAATATATTAATTACTGCTTATCTGTCTTGTCTTTGTTTCCTTGCGAAGATGATCATCAGTCCTAAGCTTTACGTTCTTATCCTTATCGGATACATAAGTTGCCGAGTTGACGGTAACCTTGCCGGCTGAAGGATGAAGATTTGCAAGAGCTATGATAAGGCCGATAATGAGTGCGATAACAACCGGTGCAATGGGTGTGAAGTTCATGAAATACGCCAGTGCTATACCGATGATTGCGATAACCGCGGTAACGATCGCCGAGAAGCTCCATACTCTCTTGGGATCAACAGGTGCGGTACCCACGATTTTACCGGTCTGTCCGTTGATGTAGAAGGGATAGGGCTGATCCTTGTATGAATAATCATATTTCCAAACAGGCATCAGTCCGTAATGTGTGGTTACGGATTTGTAGGTTACGTTGAAACGTTCATTATCAAGTCTGGTATATCCGTGTCCGCTTGCCTTCTGAACGTCATCACGGCACATGCTCTCTCCGAATTTTTCAACCTGGGCATTTGCTCTGGGTCTTAATTCCTCAGCACTCTGATTGTACTGTTCAGAATAGAAACCTGACATATACTTGGAATCGTAAGGCATTGAATCCTTGGTATCAAAAGGAGCGAGAAGATCCATCATCTCATCAGGAAGATCATTAGCCGCATCAACGGGAAGCTTATTGAACTTTGCGTCGATGATACGCTTAACATCATAAGAATCGATGTCGGTATACTCGGTGTTTCCCTCTGTGTGAGTATTTTCAATGATACCGATAGCATCAAAATTAAGGGTTGCATCAATATCATAGAACCATGTGGGCATATACCATCCCTGGATCTTCTTGAGTCTGGCTTCACTGACAAGATCCCTGGGAGCAAACTTCATGGAAGCAAACTTCTCCTTTATCATGTCCTTTGCCTTCTTCTCATCGATCTTGAAAGGAGTCATGAACTCAGGCTTATACTCACCCTTCATTCTGGCATCGATGATGATATTGGAATCACATGCGGGACATTTAAGAGCAGATGTAAACTTTCCAAGTTCAATCTCGCAATTACAGTTGGGACAGAGAAGATTTCCTGCCTTGGAAAATCCAAGCTCATCAGCATTTTCTTCGGTTGCAACATCACCGTCTTTGACCTCTGAGCCTGTGCTTACTTCCTCTGATTCTATGGAATCACAGAAAGGACACTGCATCTTACCGATCGCGGGATTGAACTCCATGTCTCCGCCACAGTTTTTACACTTATAGATCATGATATAACCCCCTAATAAAATTATTTTATATTATATCAAAAGTTCACTCTTCAATATCATTACTTACGGAATCAACGATCTTTTTAGCAGTTTCCGCTTCAAGTCCCGTTACATTGATGTTCTTTGTTACCTTGGCATCATATGTCTGGGCCTTCATGACTTCCATAAGATCAAATCCCGTGGTCTCTTTAACAGCCTGGATGACCTTGGCCATGACTGCGGGAGTATAACCGCCAACGCTTGAAACACCGGACTCACCGCTGCCGGAATCGATAACGGTAACCTTGTCGATGGATGCGATGGGAGCGGCAACTTCCCTTGCAATGGCAGGCAACTGCTTGATGATCATTTCAGTGATGGCCGCATTGTTATACTTAGCGTATGCTTCAGCTTTCTTTTCCATTGCTTCTGCTTCCGCAACACCCTTTGCCTGGATTGCTTCTGCCTCAGCACGTCCTACAGCGGCAATACCGGCAGCTTCCTTTTCCTTGGCATATACAGCTGCATCCGCCTGAGCCTTGACTGCCTCTGCAGCTTTCTCCTGCTCGTACTTACGTGCATCTGCCTCACGCTGTCTTTCAATAAGACTGGCTTCAGCTTCCTGCTGACGACGGTACTTCTCAGCATCTGCTTTCTTTCTTACTTCGGCGTTGAGGACCTGTTCCTTAACATCTGCTTCACGCTGTTTGAGCTCAGTTTCTCTCTCCTGACGTGCGATGTCCGCATTTGCTCTGGTAACTTCGATAGTCTTTCTCTGTTCCTGCTGCTGGATCTCATAAGCCGCATCCGCAACAGCCTGCTTGGTATCAGCTTCCTGCTTAAGTTCTTTCTTCTTGATGGCAAGTTCAGGTTGTTTGGTTGCAATTTCTGTCTGTGCTTTAACCTGCTCTTCGTTAGCAGCTTTATCAGCC
>CAMPAP010000113.1 GCA_946631935.1 uncultured Lachnospiraceae bacterium
CGTTTTTCCGGCACCGTTTATTCCGATGAGTCCCAAGACCATGCCGGGTTCCAGCTCAAAATCTAAATCATTCAGTTTATAATTTCCTATTGTTTTATTTAGATGTTCGCATTTTAATAAGGCCATTTCTGTTCCCCTTCCTGCCAATGTAAAACTATATCAACTTCGTTTTTGATATGCACAGTATACACAGTCATATACAGTTTGTCAAGTACTTTTCCAAAAAAATAAAAGAGTACCTGAAATCAGGTACTCCTATACGCCTAAATTACTTAGTTATCTTTTTCAGCATGGCTATTATAAGATTAAGATCATCCTCCTTAGCCTTTGATGCCAGTTCAACCAGTTCGGTTATCTTTTTATTTGTATAAACAGGCTTTGCTTCCTCTTTCTTAAATACTTCCTTTAAGGATTCCTTAAGTACTGAGAATGCCCTGCCTACGGACTGCTTCATCTCCTCCTCATAATCATCTGCCCACTTTTCGGCTGCTTCTGGAGTGATATCCTTCTTCTTTCCCGAAAGCTTTGCTTTAGAACCTGTTGACTTTATAGAGGACATAAGCTGATCCTGCGATGCAGCAGGCTGCTTCTTAGAAGCAGCTGTCTTAGGTAATGCGGGCTGCTTATTTTCTTTTATTTCTTCAAGTATGAGCCCTTTTTGGTCAAATACAAGCTGCACCCCTTCCTCTGAAACCGGAACGTTTTTCTTTGATCCTGCCTTTGTTTCCGTCTTTACATCTGATTTTGCAGCCACATCAGAAGCATCAGATTCCTTCTTTTCTTTGGTCCGGGGCTTCGCAGGCTTCTTTGTACCTGCCTTTACTTCCTTAACAGGTGCAGGCACAAATACATGGCTCTCGTCAAAGAAATCATCCCCCAATCCGAAGGCTTCCTTTACCTTATCCTTAAGCCTCGAATAATTTCTGCTGTCCTTGTTGAGTCCCGAGAGATAATTACGTATCACGAGTTCCGACACCCCTGCCTTTTCTGCCAGGGTTTTCTCGTCGATGCCGTTCACTGCCATCAGTTCCTCTACTATCTCATGCGCCTGTCTGTTCTTGCCCATTACACTTTTCTCCCTTATCCTTAGTGGGGTCAGGTACCATAAATATAGAATACTTTTATGTATCCGACTGCTTCTATTATACAGTATCTGATTTAAAATTTCAAATATATCTGTAAATAAAAACGGCCCCCGGGACCGTTTTATTTATATTATAATTTCGCCCGAATGCACATATCCCAGTTTCTCACCCATGATATCCTTCATGACGGAATATGCCTCCAATCCCGTACAATGACAGGTGATAAACCGTGTCGGATAATTTTTCAGCTTATACGCTATTTCCTCTATCTCCTTAAGCTGTGCTTTATGATAGGGTGTCCTTTTCATAAGGTGAAAACCGCTTATAGCCATTTCGGGATAAGAACCGTATTTTTCAAAATAAGCATCCATAATGTTCAATATCCCGATATGTGCACAGCCTGAAACGAGTATCTCATGCCCTTCCGACCTTATAACAAGGTACTGATCGTGATCGAAGGTATCGTTTGTAAACCCGTTTCCGTCCTTTAAAAGCAGGCGCCGGTTCGTAAAGGGGATGTCGTGCCTTCTGTTCTTAACGATAAAAATCTCCAGCTCATCATCGATCTTATAATCTCCGTCCAAAAGCACCGTTCCGGGCAATGCGGCTATCCGCTTATCAATACCTATAAACCTGTATCGTTCCGCATTGGGAACTATACCGTCATCAGCATAATAATCCTTTACTGCCGTCCTCTGCATATATATCTTTGCACTGTTGTTAATTGCGGAAAAAGGCATGATACCGCCGGAATGATCATAATGACCGTGGCTCAATACCACCGTATCTGCATCTTTCAGTTCTATCCCGAGTTTTAATGCATTATCAAGTGTCTCTTCCGACGGTCCCAGATCCACAAGCAGTTTGTGTAACGCGGTTTCAATATAAAATGACAGACCGTGTGCAAAGGCACATCCGTCAGCACCCTCCGTATTTTCGATCAGATTTATAATCTTCATAGCCTGCCTCCGGATAGTAGCGATCAGTGTTTGGCAAGTTCAATATACCATTTCTGGATTCCTTCGGTGCCGGGACTGCAAAGAAGTGCTCCGCTGTTTCCCCTTACCGTGAGTAGACGGCCGCTCTCATAAGGAGTCTGAATGGAATAAGTCCCATCGGCATTATCGATCAATTTCCAGCTCTGTGCATCCACATAGCCGGTATATACCCACAATGAGATGGTATTATCTTCCATGTCCCAGGCATTCCCGAGGTCTACAAGTTTATCCGGCATTGCTTCGGGTGTGAGAATGAACTGTCCGTCACCTGAATATTTGATCAACCATACGCAGGGCTCTTCGGATACGATAAGTCTGGGCTCTTCTTCCCTGCCGTACAGAAATCCCTGTCCTTCAGCATCTTTTATGACAAAACGTCCGAGGACAAATCCGGACCTCTTGATAAGCGGCCACATCTTGGGATACATTCCTACAAGCTTTGTGGTACCGTTATCATCAAAGGGAAGTTTTCCGGTCAGAACGAGTTTGTAAAACTCAAAGAAATCATAATCATTTTCGCCATTTATATACTGCTTATATCCGGGGAACTGTTCAGGTCCCATGTATGCATGTGTATTAGGATACTCTATCCCGAGCAATGTTCCCATATACTCTAACTGATGCATCCACTCATGTACGGCTACTGAAGTTGCGTAAAGCGAGGGTATTTCCGGGTCTGCCAAAGGATATGTTCCTTCAGCGGGCTTCTGCAGGTCAAATGTGGAATACCCCATGGGAGAATTCATACCGGCTGTCATAAGTCCCAGCATGACATAGTTTACACCATAGTTTTCTTTGTCCGCATTTCTTAAATAATTCTCATCGCCTGCAGTCTGAACGGTTGTAAGTACCGTGTCGATCTCACGATCTGATGTGTACTTATCTATCACAGGCTGAACAGTATCCTGGGAAAGATAAAGCCAGTCATCATCATACCACTTTGTAAGAGGAGTGACGTCATCTACAAATTGCAGGTCCACCGTGATATCGAGATTATGTGATGTGATGCTTTCAAGGCATTTCTCGTAATTAAGTGCAACTGCCTGAAGATATTCACGGTCAAAATCCGTCATCTGAAAAACAAGGTCTCCGTATGTTACATGTGTAAATCCAAGCCACAGCACATAGTACTTGACCGGTTCATCAAGGTTGGTATAATCATGAGCGTTATACTGTTCGATTGCTTCCTTTAGCATCCTGTCAGTACTTTCAACATATGCATCAAAGTATGACAGTTTCTGCGGCTCGGGTGAAGGCTCTAAAGTAACTTCAGGTATTAAAGTAATGTCTTCCGTTCCGGTGGAAGGTTCGGGGGTGTCAGTTACCTTTCCGGCATCCGGTGTTGATGTAACTTCGGTTTCCGAGTTCTGTTCAGACCTTCTGCGGTCTGTGTTTTCTTCAGGTTCGTCCTTAGAACCGCATGCTGTGATAAACATTGCACTTATAAGCAGCATGCATAATAAACGTGTCAATAATCTTTTTTTCATGATTCTCCCCTTCTATTTAGTCCCATGTTACGGGATTGCCTTTACGTGTGGTCAATGTCCTGTCCGGCTTTCCCCCTTCGGGGTATCCCAGTATAAGACCGCCTGTAATGGTCTCATCTTCCTTAAGACCGTGCTTTTGCATAAATGTCCTGATATTTTCATTTTCATCGAGCCAGTGCAGCTGGTTGATCCAACAGGAACCGAGATCCAAAGCATTTGCCGCTATCATCATGTTTTCAAGCGCACATGCACTGTCGGCCATAGCATTTCCGTAGCCCTTTTTATTTGAAACGGAAATAAAAACAGGAGCTCCGTAATGGAAAATAAAACTGTCTCTTTTAGATGCCACTATACATCTTTCAAGAGATACATACATTCCGTCCGTTTTTTCCATTTTGGCAAATTCACTTCTTACCAGTTCCGCAAGTTCGTCCAAAACTGCCTTATCCGTAAATATGATAAAGTGTGTGGTCTGATTATTGTGTCCACTCGGGGCATATCTGCCGGCCTCTACCACTTTTTCGATCAGCTCCTTATCCGGCATGGAATCCCGGTATTTTCTTGTGCTCCGTCTTGTCAGAATAGCTTCTAAAGCTTCCATACTTCCCCCTTATGTTTTTAGGTTTCACTTTTTTGTTGCGCAGGTCAG
>CAMPAP010000114.1 GCA_946631935.1 uncultured Lachnospiraceae bacterium
AGAGCGTCCTTTCGGTGGTGGGACTGAGTCCCGTTGATTATCTCCTCAAGACCATCGACAAAGACGGGCTTCGCAAAAAGCTGGGTGATTTTTTCGCCAGAAAGTAACAGACCGGGAAAATGGCTGTAAGACTATCTGATCATCTGAAGGAAAAATACGGAGAAAAAGTATACAGGCTTTCGTTATCATCCGGCTGTGGATGTCCCAACAGGGACGGCAGCATCGGTATAACGGGAGGCTGTACTTTTTGTTCCGAGGGCGGATCCGGGGAGTTTGCGGCACCTTTCGGAGACGTAGATAAACAGATAGATGAAGCGAAAAAACGCATAAGCCAAAAGACAGATGCAAAAAAATTCATAGCATATTTTCAGTCCTATACCAATACTTACGGAGATCCGGAAAGACTGGGCAGGCTGTACAAAAAAGCCATCGAAAGGGATGACATAGTCGCTCTTTCACTGGGAACGAGGCCGGACTGTCTTGGACAGGATATTATGGATATGCTCAAAGAGCTGAATGCCATAAAGCCGGTCTGCATTGAGCTGGGACTCCAGACCGTAAATGACGGGACTGCAAAAAAGATCAGACGCGGATATGAGCTTGAGGTATTTGAAAAGGCATATGATGCGCTGAAAAAAGCGGGATTAACAGTCGTGGTCCATGTGATATTCGGACTTCCGGGAGAGTCAGAGGAAGATATGCTAAGGACCATCAGGTATCTGTCGGACTTAACCCCTTCTCTTGACGGCATCAAGATCCAGAATCTTCAGATCCTTAAGGGGACGGATCTTTACATGGAATATGAAGAGCAGATAAATGGCGGAGGAGCCGAAGGCGATATAAAGATCATGTCCATGGATGAATACACGGATCTTGTGGCAAAAGCGCTGGCCATCCTTCCCGAAAAGACGGTTGTTCACCGCATGACCGGGGACGGACCAAGAAAAATCCTTGCAGCGCCCCTCTGGAGTCTTGATAAAAAAAGGGTTATAAACATGCTTAACAGAAAAACCCGGGCATTGTTTATTTAATCCGGGTTGCTACTGTGTAAGTTTTTCATTTATAATGAAAAGGTAGGTTTTTATCAAAGGGGAGAGATAAAATGCTTAAAAAATTATTTGCTACTCCGAAGAGGACCATCGCAACAGTCATTTCAACTTTGGCTGTTGTCGGGGTTGTGGTCGGGGTTCTTGTATATAACAGCTGGATCCTTGCCATTGTCATGCGTGTTGAAAGGCTTGTGGGCGAAGTCAACATGTTTGAGAACGGTAATAAGCAGGAGATCTTTGAACAGATGCGTCTCAGGGATGGTCAGAGCATCATTACCGGGGGACAAAGTCTCGTCACCATTTCCCTTGATAACACCAAACTCATGACCATGGAAGAGAGCAGTCTGGCATATGTCAGAGGCAGAAGAAATAAGCTTCAATTTGACCTGGTGGAAGGAAATCTCTTCTTTAATGTCAATGAAAAACTTAAGGATGATGAAACATTTGAGATAACAACCACCACCATGACCTGCGGTATAAGGGGAACATCCGCATATGTCGGAAATGACAGTACCGGTCACGAAGTGCTCATGGTCACGGACGGCGTGGTGCATGTGGATGCGGTAAATCCCGTGACAGGCGAAAAAACTTCCACCGATGTTTACGCGGGAGAGATGATAACCATCTATCTTGATGAAGAAGCTGAAGGAAACGCAACAATATCAATAGTAAAGAGAAAGTTCAGGGAGGAGGATCTCCCGGCACTTGCTTTAAATGCGATAGATAAGGATCCCGAGCTTAAGAAAAGGATTGGAAATGCCACGGGATTTTACGTTCAAAAACTTGAAGAACTGGCCATAGTAACCAGTACTCCGGGAATTTCCATGTACGGAAAAGCGGCGGATGAGCTTAAGGATCTGGGAATAGCCGACTCCATACCCTATATGGGTTTCAGATCCGCGGAGATGACGGAGATTGCAAACAGGGCGGCAGATGTTGCCGGAGAGGACCTTCCCCTTGAGATTGCCATAATAAAAGGCCTTGATGAAGTCATGCAAAATCTCGAGGATGCAGGATGCAGCGAAGGTGAGATAACAGAATGCATGACTGTTTCTTCTGATGTTGTGACGAGTGTCGTAAATGCGGTCTCAAATAATGGCGTATCGGGAGAGGACCTTGTAAGTGTTGCCCAGACCGTATCCGCTACCATTGCCGTATCGGTATCCGAGATGGAAAATACAGGTCTTTCACAGCAGGAGATCATAAATGTCGTGGAAGCGATAGGAATTGTTTTTTCACAGGCTGTATCCGGACAGGGAGAAGGCCCTGTTACTGCGGGGGATATCCTGAATTCCATTGCCGAAGCATCGAATCATTGTACAGAGACCGTTTCGGGAGAGATGGACAAAGAATCAGACGGTGATGAAACAGTCATAGCTCTCCTTGGAAGAAATACCACCGAGGAAGGTTCGTCTGAAGAAGAACCTGTCCGGGAACCCGAAGAAAAAACTGATGAACCGGAGCAGGCCCCCGGCGCCCCCACTGTGCCACAGCAGGCACAGATCAGGCCTGAACCCGCACCTGCAGAAGCTGACGTGCCGGTTCAGCAGACACCTGCATTGCCGGCTGAGCCGGAGCAGACACCTGCTCAAAGCAGCAGCTCATCTTCGAGCTCTTCAAGTAATTCCAGCAGCAGTTCGTCAAGTTCATCCAGCAGCAACTCAAGCAATAACCAGCCGACAACTTACGCGATTTCGTTAAGTGTTAATCCGCAGGCAGGAGGATCCGTAGGAGCTATGTCATCCTCCACACATACACAGATATCATCGGCTGCTCCCGGAGAAACAGTACTGGTTCAGGCACTTGCCGGTAACGGCTATGATTTCAGCAGATGGACAAATCCCCAGGGACTTAATCTTACAAGTATAAACAACGGTGCATATTATTCTTTTGTCATGCCATCAAGTGATGTCTCGTTAACGGCAGAGTTTTCTGTTTCATCGAATCCTTCAGGTAATTCCGTTACCTGTACGGTTTCTCCGGCAGGGTCCGGTACCGTTTCCGGAACCGGAACGTATCAGACGGGACAGAATGTAACGCTTACGGCAAGTCCTTCACAAGGTTATACTTTCACCAGATGGGATTCTATGCAGGGAATAGCGTTTATGAGCCTGACGAATCCTTCGCAGTCATTCAAGATGCCTTCGGGTGATGTCTCGTTAACGGCAATTTTTTCTCCGCAATCGTATACGATAACTTATAACTGTATGGGAGGTACCATCACTGCCACCACATATCCGACCAGTTACAATTACGGAACCGGTGTAAAGCTTCCCACAAGTGCGGATCTGCAGGCTCCTGCAAATAAGAGGTTCAGAGGGTGGTTTCAGTCAGCAATGGGTGGAAGTGAAATTACCAGTATCTCTTCAACCGACAGTGGAGATAAGACATTTTATGCCCAGTGGCAGGACAGTAACTCATATTTACAGAATAGCGGGGGTGTAACTAACAACAGTACTAATGACAACTATGTGCTTTCTTCAACCGCAGGAAACGGAACATTTACACTGGGAACCACTTCAGTATCCATTATCATGCAGGCTTCCACTGCTGCGGGAACCCAGGTCAATATTCCGCTTGTTGTTGAATATATCACGATAGACAGATTCGATCAGGTGGATCTGTCCGGTGCAGAAGCAGGAGCAAAGGTGACACAGACGTTTTCCGGAACCGTAGTGGAAAGGACCAAAGGGGCAACTCCCGAATATACCATTACTCCTTCGGGAGGAACGGTGGGCACATATTCCGGATCTTTGACCAGTGAAGATGCCACACATGTTACAATATATGACGGAAATAATACTTATTCAGTGGATAAATCAACCGGAACAGTTACCGTAACCTGACAGGTCTGAAGCGTATAAATGTTTAACGAAGAAGAGTCAAAGAAAAAAAATATCATAGTGATGGCGGTGATAATTATTGCCGCCATCCTGATCGCGCTTACCGGAATGAACAGACAGCCTTCGAGACTGGAAAATTACAGTGAAGATTATCTGTATCGAAGGTTTGACGGATTTCCGGAAGATATCAAGATAGTAGCCATAGACGACGAGACTTTAGAGGCACTCGGACCTTATAATGATTGGGACCGTTCATATTTTGCCGACCTTATAAATGTTTTATATGCAGATCCGGAGCATAGTCCGGAAATCATTGCATTTGATGTCATCTTTTCGGGAACAAACGGTTCTTCAGAGGATGCAGAGCTTGTTGAAGCAGCTTCTAAGGTGCCGAAGATAGTTATGGCATCGCTTTTTGAAGCGGATAATATGATCCGGACCGAAGAGGGAACATTTTACACTGAGGCATATATCACTGAAGAACATAAGCCGTATGACGAGCTTCTTGCGGTGACAGATCATGCATTCACCAATGTCTCTTCAGACAGCGACGGCATAGTAAGACATATCTATACAAAGATCCCACCCGACTATACATTTTTCTCATATAAGATCGCATCCATGATCTCTGATGTTTCAGATCATAAGCTCAGGGAGGAAGTGATCTATTCCGGAAAATCCGGAGAAGTTGAGGCTGTCTCCATGGCACGTGTGCTGGACGGCACGGTACCTGCTGCTTATTTTGACGGATCGATTGTTCTTGTGGGAGCCTATACAGGCGGAATGATGGATTCATATAAAGTACCCTGCGACTATTCCAACGAAATGTACGGTGTTGAAATGCATGCCAATTTCATCACCGCATTTCTTCATGGCCGTTTTGTAAGACAGATCCCCAAACCTGTCATATTCCTGATCCTTTTTGTAACAGCCGCGGCTTTCGGATATCTTGTTTCAAAAGGATCCGTTAAAAGAAGTGCCATGCTCCTTCTTATTTTTGAAGCTGGTTATATCGGGATCTCTTTTCTCCTGTTCTATGTATTTTCCATAAAGCTTCCGCTGGTTTCGGTATTTGGCGGCATCGGAATAGTATTTATCCTGAGTCTTTTCTACAGATACATTGAACTTCTAAGAAGACGTGCGCTGGAAACCCAGAACATGCTCTTTTCCATGGCCGAGGCTTTTGCGGAGGCAATCGAAGGCAGGACTCCATATAATGCCAATCATACAAAGAATGTGGCAAGGCGCTGCGTTGAGATGCTGGACTATATCAACGAGCTTCATAAAGAAAACAAGACGGAAATGCATTTTTCCGTTGCCGACAAAAAGCAGCTGTATCTTGCTGCGATGCTGCATGATGTGGGAAAGATGGATGGTCCCACGGAGATAATGGATAAGCCCACAAAGCTTGGGAGCCGTGAAGAAAAACTTAAGGATCGTCTGAGCATCATCATCCTGAAACTTGAAAATGATATTCTTACCGGGAGAAAAGAAAAAGAATCTGCCGAAAAAGAGATCGGGAAGATAAAAGCCTTTCTGGAAAACATCGGAGCCTTCAACTGCGGAAGGCCTCTTACGGATGAAGAATGGGCGATGATAGGGGAAATGGAAGATGGTTTTTATGAAGAAGCCGGCGGAAAGAAGATCCCCTATCTGACCGACGAGGAAAAAGACGACCTTCATATCAAGGCAGGAACCCTTTCGGATAACGAAAGGACTGTTATGCAGAGCCATGTTGTTTTTACGGACAAGATACTTTCCCACATGATATTCGGGGATATGTATAAGGATGTCAGGAGAATGGCGGCGGATCATCATGAGCTTTTGAACGGGAAAGGCTACCCCAGGCAGCTAAAGGCTGAGGACCTGGATGTCATGACAAGGATCCTTACCATCATGGATATATATGATTCCCTTATCGCGGATGACCGTCCCTATAAAAAGCCAAAGCCCGTGGATATTGCCTTTAAGATACTGGACGAAGAGGCGGAGGCCGGCAAGGTGGATGCTTCGTTGCTGGAGTATGCAAAGGATCTGTATCTGAGAGGTTCGGGAAATTGAAAATCTGCTGATTTTCAGATATAATGTCCACATATTTTCTTATTCAGGGGTGAGTGCCGGAAGAGACGGTAAATTTTCCGGTACCGGATGTTTTGATGAAGAACAGTATCAGAGCTTTATCGTTCCGGAAAAAAATATATCTTTTCATTATTCTTACAGTTCTTGTGGCCGTGATGGGAACGGCATCTATTTCCTATAGCAATAACTTAAAACAGATAGACCGTTATTATGGCGATACCACCATAAGTGCCGCCAGAAATTTTGCCATGCTTCTTGATCCTGAATTTTTAAAGGAACTTAAGGAATGCGTTTTGACGGATGAGTATACCGGTATCCGCAATGCCGCGATGCTTTCGGATAACGAGGCTCCGGTCGAGGAGTATCTCAGAAAAAAAGGACTGTGGGAGAAATATTCAGACACAAGGGATCTTTTGACCAAGTATCTTAATAATTCGGAGAACGTAAAATACCTCTATATAATGGTCCTTGGAGATTCGGGTTCCCTTTATGATATGTATCTTTTTGATGAAGCCGACATACCCATATATAATACCGGTTATTATGAGGAAAGGGAGCCGGAACTCTACGGTATCGACAATACCGGAGAGATAGAGCCGACTATATCAAACGGTGAGTGGGGGTGGCTTTGTTCTTCCTTTGTTCCCGTGAAGGACGAAAACGGAGAAGTGGTATGCCATGTCTGATGCGATATCAGCATGGATGAAGTCATGGCTGACAGAAAACAATTCCTGATGGATGTATTGTTCGGTGGTTTTGTCATCACGCTTGTGGCGGTGCTGCTCTCTGCTTTTTTTACGGAAAGGGGCATTATAAAGCCTCTCAGAAATCTTGCGGGCCAGATGAAGAAGTTCAGACCATACGCCGGAAAAGATTATGAAAAGTCGGGAGTCGTTACTCTTGAGATCTACTCAGCGGACGAGATACAGGATCTCTACCAGGGCATAAGGCAGATGCAGACGGAGATAGTCGATTATATCAACGATATGTCCGCTCTTCAGAAGGAAAAAGAAAAAGCGGAGCATGATATAAAAGAGAAGGATGAAAAGATAGGACAGATAAGTCAGGATGCGTACAAGGACGCTCTTACCGGAGTCGGAAGCAAGTCGGCATATAATAAGGCAACAGAAGCCTTAAATGAAAAGATAATCCTGGGACTGGCCACATTTGCCATAGTAATGGTTGATATCAATGACCTCAAGAAGATAAATGACCAGTACGGACATGAGAGGGGCGACGAGTATATCAAGGGATGCAGCCGCATAGTCTGCGACGTTCTCTCCCACTCGCCGGTCTTCAGGATAGGCGGAGATGAATTCGTTGCAATACTTCAGGGTACGGATTATGTCCGGCGTGAACAGAAAATATCCGAGATCAGAAAAATGTTTGAAAAAGCATTTCTGGATACTTCGGCCAGCCCCTGGGACAGATATTCTGCGTCTGTGGGGTTCGCTGAGTACTCATTTGAAGATGCTTCCGTGGAATCTGTTTTCAAACGTGCCGATGAAAGTATGTACAGACTGAAAAAAGAGTTCAAGGATACGTACGGAAGCTACAGATGATTCTTTTATAGGAGGGTTCCTGCTTGGCAATATCTGCAAAAAAAGAAAGAATTGAAGAGATAAATGACAGGATCATCAACGAACTCTTTTCAATGCAGGATGAGAAATACCGTGATTTTCAGGCGGGGCTGATCCCGGGTGTGGATGGGTCTGAAATGATCGGCGTAAGGACGCCGGAGCTGAGAAAGTATGCCAAAAAGCTTGTGAAGGAAAAGGCATATGAAGACTTTATACATAAGCTTCCCCACAGATATTTTGAAGAAAACCAGCTGCACGCATTTATCGTTTCGGAGTTAAAGGATTATTCCGAATGTATTGAGTCTTTGAACTGTTTTCTTCCCTATGTGAACAACTGGGCGACATGCGATCAGATGTCACCGAAGATATTTAAAAAACACAAAAAGGAATTGTTGAAAGAAATAAAAAAATGGATCGCATCAGGGGAAACCTATACCGTAAGATTCGGTATAGGGATGCTCATGGAGCATTTTCTCGATGATGATTTTGATGAAAAATATCCTAAGATGGTTTCCTTGGTAAAGAGTGACGAATACTATGTCATGATGATGATCGCATGGTATTTTGCAACGGCACTTGCCAAACAGTATGACTCTGTGATCGGTTATATCGAGAAAAAAAAGCTCGATAAAAGGACTCACAACAAGACGATACAGAAGGCGGTGGAGAGCTACCGGATCACCCCTGAGCAGAAAGAATATTTAAAGACACTTAAAATGAAATGAAACAGAGGTTTTGCCTCTGTTTCATTTTTTATGATCCGGTTCCGTTGTATCTTAAGGCTCCGTGCATCCAGATCTTATAGCTGATCCAGAAGAAAACTACCGCGATCACCGGGGAGAATAATGAGAGGATCTCTATATTGTCCGGTCTTAATATCACAAGGCTCGGGTAATATGCGATAAATGCTATGGGCATGATGAATGTAAAGATAAAGCGGAATACCGGACTGAAAATGGTTATGGGGTATTTCGCATAATCCTTGAATCTTGTAACAAGGTCAAGTACGTAGAAGGAATTCTGTATCCAGAAACATGTGGCTGCTGCGGCATTCTGAAGAGCCACCATGACAACGGAAGCCGAGATCAAAAATACGATCAGTTTCAGAAGCATCAGTATGTCAAATCCAAGACCCAGATGATGCCATGAATAAGCAAGAGTGCCTATTCCGAAGGCAAGCTGTCCCAGACCCTTTATATCAAATACCTCTGACTGATAATAGAAGAACAGATTGACGGGTCTGAAGCAGTATTTAATGAAATCACCGGAATAAACGGCGATCCTCAGGTTCCAGTTGTTGTCAAACAGACACTGAACCGGAGTGAGAGCTATAAGGGAGAAACCATAAAGGAACAGCATCTCATAATAGCTCCATCCGTTTATGGAAGGGAAGTTCCTGAAGATGATCCAGAAACTTACAAAGCCGGCAATATTGGTAAATATCATTCCTATGGTGGAGATGATAAAGTCGGCGCGGTAACTCATCTTGCTCTTAAGGTCCTGGGCAAGAATCTTAAAATATATTCTCAGATAAAATCTTAAGTCTTTCTTTTTCATATCATCAACCTCCGTTCACCGTGATCTGGCGAAGGGATGCTTTCCAGAAAAGTTTGCTTATGACAGTCAGCACTATGCACCATATCAGCTGCGTTCCTATGACCCGGGCAACCGATAAGAGGTCCTGATGGGCATTTAAAAGTATTGAAAGAGGAGCATTATATATGGACTGGAATGGCAGATAAAAGGTTATGGTCTTAAAAGGCTCCGGGAAAAAAGCAAGCGGAACCGTGGCGCCTGAAAGTAGCAGCACTATGACCTGCTTCATAATGTTAATTCCCCATATGGATTCGGTATAAAGACAGATTGTGGCTACGATAAAATCGATGCTGTAATTTATGGATATTCCTATCACAACCGATATCACAAAAAACACAAGGTTTGATCCGAAGCTGATGGCGCCTTTTGTCACAACAGCCACTATGATGAAGGTGGGAAGGAAGGTATATACGAAATTTGTGACAAACTCTCCGGAATATGACCAGAATATATAGCTCCTGTAATCCATGGGTTTGAGCAGATCCAGAACTATTTTTCCGGACTGGATGTCACGGCCTATATACCATACGGTATACATCTCCATGAAATTGAACAGCGCGGTGGCAAGGACAAGATAGATGAGGGTGTCGGTAAAGGTCATTCCGTTAACGACATCGGTTCCCGCAGAGGCATAGATAGCCTTCCACAGATAGTAGACAACGATAAGGTAAAGCAGATTACCGACGATCATCACAAATGTGCCGAGCCTGAACTGGAGGGATTCTATGATCCCGGCTTTTGTGAGGGTCGCATATTTTTTCAGATTCAATTTACTCCCCCCTCGTATATCTTTTTGATGACTTCCTCGGTGGAAATCTCCTCAAGCTGCATATCCTTGATCTTGTAGGATCTCTGAAGTCTTCCCAAGACATCCATTACTCCGGCCTTCTCTTCATCCACAAGTATGGAGATCCAGTCATCCATGATCCTTACGGAAAAACCTTCGAGTTCATTTTTGATGCTTTCCGCCTGAGTCTCAAGTTCTCCTGTCGGACGGACTTTAAGGATACGGTATGAACCGAAGAATTTCTTAAGCTGCTCTATGTCATTATCATAAAGCATCTTTCCTTTATCAATAATGACGGTCCTTTGGCAAAGGGCATCAACATCACCCATGTCATGGGTTGTGAGGATTACTGTGGTGTTCTTTTCCTTATTGAGAGCGTGGATCAGCTTCCTGATATTTGCTTTCATGGCAACATCAAGTCCGATGGTGGGCTCGTCAAGGAATACGATCTTTGGATTATGAAGGAAAGCGGCAAGAATGTCACTTAAAGTGCGCTGCCCCAAAGACATCTGACGTACAGTCTTATGAAGAAGCGGATCTATGTCCACAAGTGATCTGTAAAGGTCCAGCATGTCATTATAGTCTTTATCGTTTATCTGATAGATGTCTTTGAGGATCTTAAATGATTCCACAAGGGGCAGTGCCCACCAGAGCTGTGTTCGCTGGCCGAATACAACTCCTATCTCCTGGGCGTTTTTGGAGCGGTTTTTGTAAGGTACGATACCGTTGGTGAGAATGGTTCCCGATGTGGGTTCAAGGACGCCGGTCATCATCTTGATGGTGGTGGATTTACCGGCTCCGTTTGGTCCCAGGTATCCGACGATCTCTCCCTGCTCAATGGTCATACTGACATTATCCACTGCACGGACAGTCTTGTAATTTCTCGAGAACAGATCCTGAAGGCTTCCCTTCAGACCTTCCCTGCGCTCGAGTACTTTGAATTCTTTGGTAAGATCTTTGATCTCTATGATAGCTGACATTTTCTCCCCTTTATCCCTTATAAAAAATTATTTATAAAAGATATCACAAAGCTTTTGTTTAGTAAAGGTGTGTGATGTTATAATGGACAAATGACTGACAAAAATTCCAATTATATAAAAAGAATAATAGCCGTTGCACTTCCTATAGCGCTGTCGAATCTGGTGTCGCAGCTTCAGCTTTTGATAGACCGTATGTTTATCGGAAGACTTTCACTTGACAGCGTAAGCGCAGTGAGCAATGCCACCACACCGTTTTGGACGACCATGTCCACTGTTTTTGCGCTCACAACCGGAGCGACGATAGTGGTGAGCCAGGCATACGGGGCAAATGAGATTGAAAAGGCAAAAAGTTATCTTGCCGCGCTTTTTAAGTTCAACAATGTGTTTGGCATAGGACTCTTTTTGTTCTGGATCCTTTGCCCACAGATAGTATTCAGGATCATGGGCGTGGATGAGAGCATTATAGGCATGAGCATCGACTATGCCAGATATTGTGCGCCCGTATTTATATTTACCGGTATAGGATCTGCAATAAGCTGTATGCTTGAGGTAAGTCAGAAGACCGTTATCATGATCGCATACGGTCTGACGAGATCACTTACAAATATAGCGCTTGACTATATTCTTATCTTCGGACATTTCGGATTTCCCGCCATGGGTGTAAAGGGTGCTGCGATAGCAACCACCATTGCGGAGCTTATAGGCGACCTTGTTGTTTTGATCTATTCCATAATGTCGACAAAACTGCCTGTAAGACCTTCCATGAATCAGATTATTTTTTCGAAGCTAAAGCCGTATCTCGGAACCATAAAGTTCGGAATACCGGCTGCATGTGAAGAGTTTGCGTGGAACATCGGTAATCTGTATCTTCTGGTGATGCTCAATAAGATATCCGTGGAGGCCGCAGGGATACATGCCATCGTGTTTGGCGTGGAACTGATAGCGGTTGAGCTGTTTGTTTCCATCGGAACCGCAACCCTGACTCTGTCCGGTTTCGAAACCGGAAAAAAGAGCATGGATGGTGTGTGGAATGTGGTCAAATGGTCCCTTATCCTGTGCGGAGTAATATCCGTGGTAAATGTGGTATTGTTCATGATATTTCCGGAGACGATCCTCGGATGGTTTACCACGGATAAAGCTGTGATTTCCGCTGCACCTCTTTACCTTTTGATAGTAGGCATTGATCTGTTCCCAAAGAGCGGAAATATCATAGTCGGTTCCGGTATCAAGGGATACGGTGATCCCCGGTGGATGATGCTGACCCAGCTTTTCGGAACGGTATTTGTCATATCCGCAAGTACGGTGCTAGTCATGGTGCTTCATATGGGAATCTTTGAGATATTCTGTATGGTCGTTGCAGATGAGACTATCAGGCTGATATTTAATGCGGGAAAGTTAAGAAGAGTAATAAAAAAGGGATTTGTAAGCGCAGACAGTTAATATATTCAGGCTGCAAAAAACGCACCGATATACCGGTGCGTTTTACATTTCATATCAGGAGAAGACGAATCTGATATCATCCTTACCGCTTATCATTTCTATGTGCCAGCCGTGCACGCTTTCGGGGCCCACCGCAATCAGCTGCCTGAGATTTGAAACCTCGGGGACAGTGATGTTGTAGGATTGAATTCCGGCTTTATTCAAAGTGACAACATCCGTACCTGATACCTTGAAATCGACATTGTCTTCAAGCGATACCACATACATCATGTCTAATCCATCTTCGTCCACGACTATCGGCTGGTAGAAGTCCCATCCCTCATCGGAAGGAGGATTGATCATTACCATGAATAATGAATCATCGGGGGCATAGCTTAAGAATTCTCTCCATGTATCGGGAGTCCTGTTCCGCTTGAAATCGGCAAAGGCATAGATGGGAGCATTGAGGCATTCGGGTCTTTCGATGGTCTCCTCGTATACTTTTTCGTAGTCATCCTTCCAGTATTCGATCTTGATCTTTGTGCCGTTCTCAACAAATGAAAGACCGCAGATCTCGGTTCCGTCGACCTGGTATATTACCCTGTCCTCATAATCGTATACGGTATCCATATATGAATAGAAGGAATCCCATACCTTGTCTCCATGGAGGAAATTGGCTCCGTAGAGACTTTTTACGGGCCAGGAAGTGCGCATATTGAAGATCGTATATATGCCCATATGGGGATTTAAGTGGGATGTGATGATGAGATTGTCATCAAGCACCTCAAGATCCATGATGGCATTTCCTTCGATGCCGTAAAATTCGGGATCAAATTCTCTGCCGTTTACGGTAAATTTCAGACCGTCGGTCTCGACTTTCTGTTCGAGATCCCCAAGATCGTAATATCCGTAGTATTTATACATTACTTCATCTGCAAAACAGATATCGCCGTTTGAATCAGTTTTGAATTTGTAGACTGACATGGGGTAAGAACTTTTGAAAAGGGGGCCGTCCAAGACACCGGTCAGGTCAGCGCCTTCCGCAAGAGAGTATAAAACAGACTGATGATCTGCGCTTTCGTCAAATTCCGCAGCGAGGAAATTGAAATTGGTATACTCGTCATATTCCTCGGATTCACAGGGAGTGACATAGTGAAGGACAGGTCCGTCCTCAGTATTTTCCTCGATCATTGCATAGAACTGACTGTCTGCAAGTTTATCCGGGATAACATTTACTTTATTTTTCCTGACAAAAACCCACCTCATGATATTCTCATATGTCTCCTTGTTATAAGGAGAAATAAGAACATCGTAAGCGATGGCGGAGGTACCGTTACCAAGTTCTTCAAGATACAGATAGTCCCGGCCGTCACATTGGGATATCATAAACCGCCCGCTTGAAGAAGCTGAGTCTTCGGCACACCCGAAGGTCTCTTCAAGTCCTTCAAGTTCAAGGGTGTAAAAATGAAGCCCGTCCATTTGACTGGAATCGTCTGACTGTAATGTTATGGTTCCGTCCACTGTCTCGGGGGCGCTGTGGCTGTAGGTCACGTTTCCGTTTTTATGTATCCGGAGTTCTCCGTATACCGTTCCCGCCGCCGGGTCAACCAGATCCCATTTGCCGCTTAAAAATGACAGAAGATCTGCTTCCGAAGAATAGTCAAGCTCCTCTATGGGAACGATCCCGGCTTCTTCGGCTTCTTCGTCACCTTCTTTACCACCTGATTCTTCGTCTGATTCTTTTACGGGATTTGATGAGGGCAGGCCGGCGCTGTTTTCACATCCCGAAAAAACAAGACAACAGACAGTGCAGACCATAAGTAATATAGTGAATAACCTTATTCTCATTATCATTCTCCTTCCCATTCCCCTTAAGAAACTATGGTGATTATAACATAAAGAAAGGGAGAAATTTTTACGTTAATAACACGTATATTGCTTTGACGCTGATATCCGGCGAATGTTATGATTTTTTCAAACCAGTTTAGCCGAAGATAAGGCAGAAAGGAATTCATATGGATAATTTTTCATTCTACTCACCCACCTGTTTTGTATTCGGAAAGGATTCCGAGAAAAAGACCGGAGACTGCGTTAAAAGATTCAGTGGAAGCAGGGTTCTGATCCATTACGGCGGAGGAAGCGTTGTCCGCTCCGGACTTCTTGACAGGGTCAAGGCATCTTTGGATAAAGCCGGAGTCACTTACGCCGAGCTTGGAGGTGTAAAGCCCAATCCCAGAAGCGGACTTGTATATGAAGGTATAGAGCTTGCAAAAAAAGAAAATGTCGATTTTATACTCGCTGTAGGAGGCGGAAGCGCGATAGATTCCGCCAAGGCCATAGCGGCAGGTGTTTTATATGACGGAGATTTCTGGGATTTTTATCAGGGAAAAAGGATTGAGAAGGCACTGCCTGTAGGAACCGTCCTTACCATCGCCGCGGCGGGAAGTGAGGGAAGCCCCGATTCCGTTATTACCAAGGAAGAGGGAATGTATAAAAGAGGTGCAAGTTCCGATGCCATAAGGCCCAGGTTTTCCATTCTGAATCCCGCACTTACCCAGACTCTTCCCGCATACCAGACCGCCTGCGGAATCACGGATATCATGGCACATCTTTACGAGCGGTATCTTACCGGTACCGAAGAAGTTGAAGTTACAGACAGGATGATCGAAGCTCTTCTTCTTACCATGATCCATGAGGGACCCAGGGTCATTGCAGATCCCGACAATTATGAAGCAAGAGCCAATATCATGTGGGCAGGGACCATGGCACACAATAATTCCTGCGGTGTGGGAAGAAGCCAGGACTGGCTCAGCCACAATATCGAGCATGAGCTCTCCGCACTTTATGACTGCGCTCACGGTGCAGGACTTGCGGTGACCATGCCTGCTGTTTTTACATATGAGATGAAGACGAATGTTATGAGGTTTGCCCAGGTGGCTGTCAGGGTCTGGGGCTGCCAGATGGATTTTGCACATCCCGAAGTCACGGCAAAGGCCGGGATCGAAGCCTTCAGGAACTTCCTTATATCCATCGGAATGCCTAAGAATTTCGAAGAGCTTGGAGCAAAGGAAGAAGATATCCCCAGGCTTGCGGAGGTTCTCTGCCACGGGGATGGAAGAAAGGGTACCATATCCGGATTCATAACACTTAATGAGGATGAATGCGCTGAGATCTACAGGATGATGGTTTGAAATAATAAAAATTTTTTCTAAAGGAGTGACGAAAGCAAAATCCGTCCCGTCATTATATGTGTAAGGGAAAAACCGGAACTCCGGAGAGAAGAACCCTTCAGCACATTTTGAGGAGGAAAATAATATGAAAAAGAAGATCATTGCATCAATGCTTGCACTTATGACAACTTTCAGTTTTGCGGGATGCGGACAGTCTGCAGATAACGCACCGACGGCTTCATCCGATATGACAGCAGGTGCGCCGGCAGTCATGACAGAGGGCGCAACCCTGGCAGATACAGATTATTATTATGAGCCGGCGGAGGAAGTCGGATATGCTGAGGATACAGACGGAGCAGAGTATCCGGAAGCAGGATATGAAGATTTTAACACCGAAGAGTATCTTGCCATCAAAGAAAGCGGTTTTGTAAAGGTGGCTGATGCCCCCCTTTCAACATTTGCCGCAGATGTGGATACAGGATCCTATTGTAACCTGAGAAGGCTTATAAATGAGGGAGATGCTCTTGTAAATGTTGAGTCATCCATAAGGACCGAGGAGATAATAAATTATTTTGACTATACGGTTGATGATGATTCCGATGTATTCAGTATCCAGTATGAACTCGGAAACTGTCCCTGGAATGAGGATACCAAGCTTCTTGTCATGACCCTTCAGGCAAATGCCGAAGAAAAGGTTACAAGTAAGGGCAATAACTTCGTATTTCTCATTGATTCGTCAGGCTCCATGAGCAGCCCGAATAAGCTTGACCTTGCCGTTGAAAGCTTTAAGATGCTTGCTGAGTCACTGGGAGAAAATGACAGAGTATCCGTCGTAACCTATTCCGGCAGCAGCGCAACCCTTCTTGAAGGATCAAATAACTATAAGAAGATCTGTAAGGCGCTCGACAAGATCGAAGCAGGCGGCGGAACAAACGGATCGGGCGGGATCAAAGCAGCATATGAATGTGCGGAAGAGTACTTTATAGAAGGCGGAAACAACCGTGTCATCATCGCATCCGACGGCGATATGAATCTGGGTATCACCAGCACAGGCGGTCTTGTGGATCTTATCACCAAGGAAAAGGAGTCAGGAGTATTCCTTACCGTTCTCGGATTCGGAAGCGGAAACTACAGCGACGCAAATATGGAATCCATCGCAGATGCCGGAAACGGAAACTATTATTACATCGATTCCATTGATGAAGCAGAAAGAGTACTTGTAGACAAACTTAAGCAGACTACCGTGACCGTTGCAAAGGATGTTAAGTTCCAGGCAGAGTTCAACCCCGGTGTTGTTTATTCATACAGACAGATCGGTTATGAGAACAGAGTAATGTCTGCATCCGATTTTAACGACGATACAAAGGACGGCGGTGAAGTTGGCGCAGGCCAGCAGGTCACCATAGCATATGAGATCGAGCTTGCAGGTTCAAAAGAAAGCAGTGACGGTCTCAAGTACCAGGAATCCGAGCTTACAGAAGGCCACGAAAATGAGATCTGTACCGTATCTGTAAGATATAAGGAGCCGGATGAAGACGAAAGCAGCAAACTGTCGTATGTTGTTGAAAATGTTAAGGATTATGACAAGGTAAAGTCATCCGATGATTTCAGGTTTATTGCCGGCATCATTGAAACTTCAATGATAATCAGAGAAAGCGATTATAAAGGAAGTGCCACTCTTGACAGTGCATACATCCTTGCAAACAGCGGAACAAAGAACGACAAGTACAGAAAGGAATTCTGCGATCTCCTTGTAACTCTCGGAGCTGAGGAATAAATGATACGAATGTGATCCGGAAACACAGCAGGCAATTTCACAAAAAAATATTGACACGGCCTTCGGGCCGTGTTATTTTTATCCCATAAGTGTATTAAAGGAATTAATACACTTCGAACGGAGGCATTATGATCGTACTTGATTACAGAGATAAAAGACCCCTGAATGAACAGGTGGCGGAAAAGCTGATGAATCTCATCGCCCAGGGAGGACTGAGCCCGGGGGATAAGCTGCCCAGCGTACGTAATATGGCGGTGGATCTTTCCATCAACCCGAATACGGTACAAAGGGCGTATGCGGCGCTTGAGGAAAAGGGCTATATAGTGTCCGTGACCGGCAGGGGGAATTTTGTCAGTGAAGAGGAAAGCTGGAGAAAGAATCTGAGAAGCGAGATGATCTCGGAATTTGAATCGGTGACAAGACGAGTGATGACGGCGGGGATCGGTAAAGAGGAAGCTCTTGAATGCGTAAGCAGAATCTATGAGGAATAAGAAATGATCGAGATAAAAGATATCAGTAAAAGCTATGAGGGAATAGATGCCCTTAAGGGAGTTTCATTCGATATGCCGGAAGGACAGGTTTTCGGACTTGTTGGAACCAACGGCGCCGGAAAGAGCACTCTCTTAAGGTGCATATGCGGGGTATGCAAGCCCGACAGCGGAGAGATAATCGTTGACGGGGAGAGCGTTTATGAGAATCCGTCTGCAAAATCAAAGATCTTCTTTCTTTCGGATGATCAGTATTTTTTCCCGGGATGTACTCCGGCTGAGATGGCAGTTTATTACAGTACGATGTATCCCGGATTTTCCATGGAAAGATTTGGGAATCTGATGGACGCATTATCCCTTGATAAAAAACGCAGGATCCAGACATTTTCCAAGGGAATGAAAAAGCAGCTCTGCATTCTTCTCGGGATATCAAGCGGATGTAAGTATCTGCTTTGTGACGAGACTTTTGACGGACTGGACCCGGTGGTAAGGCAGGCGGTAAAAAGGCTTTTTATAAATGATATGGAGGAAGCGGGCATTACCCCTGTCATTGCCAGTCATAACTTAAGAGAATTAGAGGATATATGTGAATATGTAGGTCTTCTCCATAATGGCGGAGTGATTCTTTCCAAGGATCTGGGGGATATGAAGCTGGGTATCTTCAAGGTTCAGGTTGTATTCAAGGATCCTTCTTCACTTGAAACGGTAAAAAAGAATTGCTCCGTGATCTCCGAAGATCGCAGAGGATCCCTTGTAACGCTTACCATCAGAGGCACAAGGCCTGAACTTGAAACGCTCATCACTTCTCAGGTGCCTGTATTTTATGAGGTTCTGCCTCTTACTCTTGAGGAGATATTTATCAGTGAAACGGAGGTGCTGGGATATGACTTCACAGGAATCACAAAATAAAGAGGTTAAAACCCCTGCTGACAATAAAATAAGTTTTTGGGGACTGCTGAAAGAAGATCTCAGGCACAGGAGATGGATGCTTGTTTTATCGGCTGTTGTTCAGCTTCTTCTGGGACCTGTGGTGACCCTTTTTATTTATACCGAAAAAAAGAACAACTATATTATGGGATTTGATCCGGTGGCGGGAGGAGAGGTTGCACGAAATTTTGCCAGAAGCATGGTTGAATCACTGACAGGAAGATACATGCCGGTCATTCAGATCGTTATAGCATTTGCCGGAGCTTTGATAGTGGGCATAGGCGGATTCAGACATCTTTTTAACAGGCGCATGACGGATATGGTCAATTCTGTTCCCGTGAAAAGAGAAAAGCAATTTGCGGTCATCTTCCTTAACGGATTTCTGATATGGCTTATCCCTGCAGCCGTTTCCATGCTTTTTACCGCTCTTATCGCGACTTCCCAGTATGGGGCTTACGGCTTTGGTGAGGAGATCGCATCAGGATGTCTGAGGAACGTGCTTGGTGCAGGCTTTGTCTTCCTTCTTGTATATGCACTTGTCATACTTGCGGTCACACTTTCGGGAACGGTTTTTAATGCGGTGCTTAATATCGCATTCATAGGTTTTGACCTTATCATCGGATACTGGCTGATATACATACTCTGCCAGGACCACTTTAATAATTTCATGGATTTTCCTCTGAGTGAATATGCATCACTTTGGCTTTCATCGCTTATATCTGCGGGAATCTGGGGAATGGAGATCGCATCTCCCTATTATGCGCTTTCCAAAAATATGGGATCTGACGTACTGTATGTTTTTTCACTGATGGCAACAGTTCTTATAGGTATCTTTAACATTACTTTGGCGCTTATCATCTACAGAAGCAGAAAGAGTGAAGAAGCGGAGAGCGGCGTTTTCAACAGACCTTACAGATTCCTGTCAAGGACCATTAATTCCATATTTGCCGGACTCATTTGCTCAATGGTCATATTTGATATAATGGGGATCTATGATAATGCGACTATGACAGGATGGCAGTTTTTCTTCACGGTCGTTTTCAGCTTCCTTTTCTACGGGCTGATCGAGATGATCCATGCAAGATCTTTTAAGGGATTTTTTAAGCATAAAGTCCAGATGGCACTTACCGTGATTGCCTCGGCCCTGATCCTTGCAGTTTTTATCTTTGATCTGACTGATTTTGATAACCGCATAATTCCTCAGTCAAGTATTGAGAGTGCCAAAGTGCAGCTTAATATCGGTGTAAGGGGAGATGACGGCCGCATGTATGAAAGGGTTCAGGGAAAGGAGGGCTTCATCCGCAGGATAGATGATGATACCTTCAGAAGTTCACACTATTCGTACTGGGATATCACTCCCGAACAGGCTTACAGAGTGATCACCGCACCCAAGGTTTATTATGATATGGACGGGCTTTATATTTATGATCCTGTTACAAAGATAAAGGAAGGACCTGTGCTTCCAATAGTCAACGAACATCGGGTATTCCGTTCCATCGGACTTATTGCGGACAGAAAAGCAGGATTCGATTTTAAGAGAAATTATACTATTTACGATCAGGAGTTTATTGATGAGGTTCTAAGATCGGAAGGATATAAGGAAAGCTTCTTCCCTCTTCAGTGCGGGGAACTGGGATATCCTGTCAGTATCAGTGTCAGAGGCACAAAGGATTATTATGATATTCAGGTTCCGGATGAACTGATCAGGCCTTTGATGGATGCGTATATTGCCGATTTTAACAGAAATTACGGACTTGATTATCTTGTCGGTTCCTATGATGAAGATTGCTGGCTTTCATTCAGTTACAATGTTGTGATCCCTGAGAATGAACTTACGTACTATCCCGGTGAACCAGGTCAGGGCAAGAAAGGATATTACAATGTCACTATGGACATTTTCCTTTCGGATGAGGATACGGAAAGTTATAAGATACTGGAGGAATATTACGGGATTGAGCCCCATTTAGAAGATGAAAGCGAAATAGATCCCGCATATGTATACGAAGATTCGTCCTATGATCCTTCAAGCTTCTGAAGCAGAATTAAGCCCCGGGTTTATTTTAACCCGGGGTTAAGTTTTTGACCTGCTGTCCGATATACAATATGGATGAAGGTATGCCGGAAAAGGATTTCCGGATAAAAACAGGCAAAACAGGGAGGTTTTGTATGAAGATAGGAGAAGCTAAACCCCAGTATTATGAAAACAGAAGACGGCTGACGGATCAGCTGAGGGATCTGTCGAAGCGTAAGGAAACAGCGGAACAAAGATACAGGGTCACCGGGGAAAAATCATTTTCCGAGGAAGCCGCAACTCTTGAACTGTCCATAGATGCCACACATAAGGCATTTGAAGAAAACCAGAAGGTTCTTGATTCTCTGGTTGAACAGGAAGTTGCCATTGAGAATATGGAGGTATCAAAACAGCAGGGTGATGCCGTAAAAGAAGAGATGGAAAATCTCGGGAAGATCATGACTGTCTTCCGAAGAATGGTCAAAGGGGATGTGGTTCCCGTGACTGATGAAAAGAAGCTGATGGAATTCGACGATAAGATGTATACCGCGGCAAAGAATATGCAGACCATGGCCATGCAGATGAAAAAGGAGCATGAAAAGCATAAATCTCTCTGGGAGGATGAGGAAAAGAAGGAATATCCGGATCCGCATGAAGTGGCTGATAATTCCGAATATGCCGGAGCACTTCCCGAGATAGAGATACCGGAAGTGCCGGCAGAAAGTATTGAAGAATAAAAAGATACGGGTCGTACCTAAGTGGTACGGCCCGTTTAATTTAATGAGATATTTCTTTTTTCAGAGCTTCGAGTGCGTCGGCATTCTCAGGCTTCATGACGGATTTTATGGTCACTACTGTGGGACATATTGTAATATCCTTAAGTGCCGATAGGCGCTCAGACATTTTCTTTGCCGCAAGAGGCCCCCATGATCCGTTTTCAATCAATCCGATCTTACGGTTCTGGAAGTTTTTCATTTCAAGGTGATAGATCAGATCTTCCATGGGTGGGAATAATCCGCCGTCATATGTTGCGCATGCAAGGATTATCCTGTCGTACATAAAGCACTTTTCGACAGCTTCCGTGATATCTTCCCTGGTTAGATCCATAGTCTCGACGATTTCGCCTGACTTTTCAAGATCTTCGGCGAATTTTAAAGCGGCAGCTTTTGTATTGCCGTGGATGGATGCATATGCTACGAATATTCCGTTTTTCTCGGGCTTGTAATTGCTCCACGCATCATATTTTTCAATATAATATGAAAGATCATCAGTCAGAACAGGTCCGTGAAGTGGCGCAATAATCGAGATGTCCAGAGTGGATGTCTTCTTGAGAAGTGCCTGAACCGAGGGACCGTATTTTCCTACTATGTTGAAATAGTAATGTGTTGCATCGGCAATCCATTTCCTGTCTGAGCAGATCGCTCCGAATGTTCCGAAGCCGTCGGCAGAGAACAGGATCTTTTCGCTTTTTTCGTAGGTGACCATGACCTCGGGCCAGTGAACCATCGGCGCCATGAAAAACTGAAGGGTGTGAGATCCGAGGTTTAATTCCTCACCTTCCGCTACGCATTTAACTTCTATGCCCTGCAGATCAAAAAACTGTGGAAGCATTGCCTGAGTCTTGGCGCTTCCGATAATGATCGTTTTGGGATATTTATCGGTAAGCATCTTGATGCAGGCGGAATGGTCGGGCTCAAGGTGAGAAACGATCAGGTATGAAGGCTCTTTTCCGGCAAGAGCTTCTTCGACTCTTTCTAACCATTCATCACCGCCCCTGGCATCCACGGTGTCCATGATCGCAATCTTTTCATCAAGAATGATGTAGGAATTATAGGATATGCCGTCTTCAACAGGGTACTGGCTTTCAAAAATATCGATGGTGGTATCGTCCACGCCGATGTACTTAACGGTATCGGTTACTTTTACATCCGTTTTTCTGATTCCTTCTACAGACATTTTGAAATCTCCTTTTATACTTCAAAATCCAGGCAGCTTCTGATCTTGGTATAGGGTCTTACCTTTGAATCGGCTACTGCCACGTGGCCGGGATGCACTGCATACCCTTTCAGGGCATCTTCGTCTTCAAAAGAAGAATCAAGCATAAGGTCTGCGTTTGAAGATGCAAGGCCGTCAGTATAGACTTTGATGTCAACTATTCCGGGAACTTTTCCTTTAAGCCCTTCCAGGCCTTCCTTTATTCCTTTCTTAATGTCCGCCTTTTCTTCAGCGGAAAGTTCATCTTTGAGAGTCCATAAGATCACATGCTTAACCATATCTGTCACCTTGTCCTTTATGTTTTTTTATGAGTCTGGGTTTTTTGAAGATTTTCCATGATTATAACATATATGGAGCAGTTTTAACGTAAAGTGCCTGAAGATGGTATGTTTTCAGGACAGGATATTGTGTATACTTTATTTACCAAGCTGTTGTGAAAAAAGGTGTTGCAAATATCGTATCTGCAGATCAATGATCATTTTGCCGCATACATTACTTTGGCGGATATTCCGGAAAGCATCCCCAGTTTTCCCGACAGGGCACTGATCTTATCCTGTGGAGCTTCAATGGCAATGCTTATTATGGCAACTTCCCCGTCACCGTATTTGTGGTGGGGGAGTCCCATTCTGCCGATAATGTATTCTCCGTACTGAGATAATAAAGAATTCAGTTCCGCAGTATGTGACGGATCAGTCACTATTATTCCCATAAGAGCTATTCTGTTTTCCATCTGTGAACCCCTTTACTTTTTTTCATACGAAAAATGATCATCTGCCGCTTATAAGCGGTATTTTTTCTGCATTTTTTAAAGGCTCGGGAAGTGATCCGTGGGAGACGATGAGAAGGGTCCTTCCGTTTTGGTGGTTTAACATCCACTTTGAGACATCATTTGCGGTCTTGTCATCAAGTCCCGAAAAAGGTTCGTCTATAAGCAGGATATCGGAAGGGTGCAAAAAAGCCCTGATGATCCCGAGTCTTTTTCTCTCGCCTCCGCTCAGTTTGGATACAGGTATCTTAAAAGAATGTTCCGGTATCATTTTCTTAAGTTCTCTGCAGGGATCCCCGCAGCATCCCGTGATCATGAGATTCCTGAGACTGTTTGCACTTTCTGCAAAGCGGTCATCCTGAAAAGCCACACTGCACTTTCCGGAAAGTATTGTTCCTCTGTCGGGATTTCTTAATCCCGCGATCATTTCCAAAAGAGTGGTTTTACCAAAGCCGCTGGGTTCATTTAACAGATATATCTTTCCTTTTTTCAGACAAAGTCCGGTGTCAGTGATAACCCTTCCGTCATATTTTTTGATTATGCCTTCGGAATAAACACTTAACCCTTCAGGTATCTTGCCGGAGCCTGCATCTGTGCACAATCCTGCCGGATTGCCCGATAATGCCACATTCATTTTTTCAGGGAAAGCATCCGGAATCTTAGACAGCTGTTCTGCAAAAAGAATTATGATCTTCTCCGTGATGGAACTTACTACAAGTATCGCTATGATCCATGCAAAGACACCGGCGGTATTTAAATAGATCTTGTCTCTGTAAAGAGCACTTCCTATGCTGGATTCCGGAAGCCCTATGATCTCGGCTGCAATGCCTGATTTAAAGCACATGCCAAGAGAAACCTCCATTGAGGAATGCAGAGCCGGAAGGTATGAAGGACGGTATATCCAAAGGAGAATGTCAGATGCCTTCATATCGAACGCCTTTGACATTTCCAGAAGCTTTTTGTCGGTGTTTTGAAGCCCGGAAAGCATATTGGAGTAGATATTCGGAAATACCACCATAAAACCGATGCATAAAACCAGATAACCGGATCCCCACCATATCAGAAGAATGACCACAACGGCAGCCACAGGTACCGATTTCAGAAATGTGACAAATGGTGAAAGAAAATCTCTGAACCATTTGTTTTTAAGTGATACGAAGGCGAGAAAATAAGCTGAGACCAGCGCGGCAAAAAAGCCGGACAGAATGCGCAGAAGGGATGAAAGAACGGAAAATGCGAATTCGGGACCGGAAAGCTTTATGCATAACTCTTTTATTGTTTCAAAAGGAGATGCAAAATATACCGGATTTTTTACAAAAACAGCGGTAACCTGCCACAGGCCAAGCCAGATGAGGAAGATTACCGCTTTTTTTATTATTTTGTTTTTCATTTAGCTGAGTAGTAAAAGTCATCTCCGGGGAGAGCGCCGCCGACGGATTTGGGGTCCTGCTCGTACAGCACGCTAAGATATCCGGACAATGCGGATTTCATATCGGAACCCTCAATGCATACGATGTTGCAGAAGGGGATAGCTTTTTCCGCAACCGGAGCCTTTTCGATAATTCCTGCCTCTGCGACGTATTCGGCAGCGGTTTTTGTATCGGAATTCACAAAATCAGCTGATGAGGCGTGGTCTTTAAGGAATGATGCAACGGCCTGCGGATGTTCTTCTATGAATTCGTTTCTTGCAACCGTAACACCGGTAACCAGCTTTGAGCCGTTTTCCAGGGCATCCCACTCTTTGGTGGTATCAAGAACGATGGAAAGAGAATCATTCTGGCTGAGCGCCGCAATGACAAAAGGCTGGGGGAGAAGTCCTACCGAAGATGTATCCTGTAGGATGGTGGACACCACTTCGGTAGCTTCTGACTTAAATTCGATATTTACCTTGTCTTCAAGACCGTTTTCTTTAAGAAGGTATCTTAAGACATATTCGGGAGTGGTTCCTGCACCTGTTGTATAGATCGTTCTGCCCTCGAGATCACTCATGCCTTTGATGGAGCCATCCCCGCTTACCATATACAGAACTCCCAGGGTGTTGATATCTATTACGGAAACCTTTCCGCCTGTTTTGTTGTAAAGAACGGATGCCACGTTGGCAGGGACAAGGGCTATATCAAGATCGCCGGAGACCATTCCTGCCAGAAGAACATCCGGCTGTGTCTCCATGGTAAAGCTGTAATTACTGTTTTCCCCGTCGTGTATCATATTTATGATACCGATGGAAGTGGGGCCTTTCAGCGACCCTACGCGGATGTTCACATTGTCATCAGCCGCTGCTTTTCCCGTACAGCCCGTAAAGACCATTAGTATTACCGCAAGGGCAATACCTTTCTTAATAAGATTTCTCATGTTTCTCCTTTCCACTCAGCACGAAGCTTTGTCGTCAGATGGTTTTATTTTTTTATGATTCTATGACCTGTTTGAGCGAGTCTTCAACATCTGAAGTTACCGTCTGCATCCTGTTGATGGCACGTGCGGTTTCCTCAGCCGATGTAACAAGGCTCTCGGCTCTGGAATTGACGCTTTCGACGGTCTGGGAAAGCTTATCTGCTTCCAAAACAAGTTTTTCGATGGTTTCTTTGATGTCTTTGTTGTTCTTATTACTGTCATCTGCGGTGGTCTTTGAATTTTCCGCAAGATTCTTGATCTCCTCGGCAACAACCGCAAATCCCTTTCCGGCCTCTCCTGCACGGGCCGCCTCGATGGATGCGTTGAGAGCAAGGAGATTGGTCTGGTTGGAGATTGCTATAACGTCGGAGTTATTTGATTCAAGTTTTTCAAGGTATCCTTCAATGGTTGAAAGAACCGCTTTCAGATCCTTTGCAAATTCCTCGACTTCAGCCATGGATTCGGAAATGCCGCTTGTCTGTTTTGTATTCTCTGTGCTGGCGTTTCTTATCTGGGAGATGGAATCAAGAAGATTATCAAAGTTCTTGCTGATACCTTCTCCGAGGGATGCCTTCTTTTCATTCATCTCGTCACGGGTCCTCTGAACCTCATCTGCAAGATTAACGGCTTTTTCTTTCTCTTCATATGCCCTGTCTTTGATATAGTGTATGCAATTGTGCTTGTGGCTGAAACCGTTGTAGATCGCAACAGCCATCTCTTTACAGCTTTCATATCCGCAGCAGCTGCAGTCGATATGGCGGGATTCCTGGGTAGTCTTTTTCATATCGTTGTAGACTGCCTCGAGTTCGGAATTGCTGGGTGTGCGGAAAGCACAGGTATTGCTCCTGTCGGTATATTTTCTTAAAAAGTCGTTCAGGTTAAGATCCGCAAACTGTTTGTTGAGAACTTCAAGTCTCTTGGCGGGTGTAAGATTCCTCCCCCATGCGGATTTTTTTGAATTGTTTTTGCTGTCTGAGCGGATCTTTAAGATCCTCTCGTATACATCCTCGTTCAGAGTCTTGCGGTTATCCACGCCGGTACCGTACAGGCATCCGTTGGTGCAGTTAAGGGCATCCACAAAAAGATATGATGTACGGGATGACTTAATGCGGTCCTTATTGCGCTGCAGATACTCGTACATATGATGCTCGCCTTCCATCTGACGTACGAGAGCATCTTCTCCAAGGAGCCAGTATACATTTTCCTTGAGTCCGCCCGGCATGGGATAAATGGAGCCAAGACCGTACTCAATCTCATCGGTATAGGGTGTGGCACCGCTTACGGGATGCTCCTTGAGATAGGAGACCAGTTTTGAAAATGTCAGATTGTATGAAACGTATCCCTTGTTGTTGGGATCGTCGATCTCGTTCTTTTTTGCAATGCAGG
>CAMPAP010000115.1 GCA_946631935.1 uncultured Lachnospiraceae bacterium
AGGTCGCACAGGTCACAGGTACCAACAAGGACGATTCCGGTCCCCGCGCACCCAAGACAAGGGCCGCACAGAAGGTTTACCCCAACGATCCCTGTCCCTGCGGAAGCGGCAAGAAATACAAGGCCTGCCACGGAAGACCGGGGGTCAAGCTCTGACGACTCATTTTTTGGAAATGTAATGTGCTTGAATTTTTCGGAAAGTGAGTAAAAAATGGTAGAACTTGATCAGATAAAAGCAGAAGTATTAACATACAAGGCCCCTCTTGCGGAGGTTAAAGATTCCCTCAGTCTTGAGGATAAGGCCAAGAAGATAGAAGAGCTTGAAAGGGAGATGGAAGCTCCCGGATTCTGGGATGATCCCGACAGGGCAAACACCAAGATGAAAGAGCTCAAGAACATGAAGGATACCAGGGATCTGATAAAGAGCCTTGAGACCGGTATCGATGATATCCTTACTCTTGTTGAGATGGGAAATGAGGAGGAGGATGAATCTCTCGTTCCCGAAGCAAGAGAAGAGCTTGATAATTTTATTGAAAGATTCGAACAGCTCAGACTATCCACTCTTCTTTCAGGTGAGTATGATGACTCCGATGCCATCGTCGAACTTAATGCGGGAGCGGGCGGTACCGAGAGCTGTGACTGGTGCGGAATGCTTTTCCGTATGTATTCCAAGTGGGCGGATAAAAAAGGCTTAAAGCTTGAAGTCCTTGACCAGCTTGACGGAGATGAAGCAGGAATAAAGTCGGTTTCATTCCAGGTAAGCGGTGATAACGCTTACGGATATCTGAAGAGCGAAAAAGGTGTCCACAGACTTGTCAGGATATCCCCTTTCAATGCACAGGCAAAACGTCAGACATCATTTGTAAGCTGCATGGTAATGCCTGTCATTCCTCAGAATAACGATATAGTTATCGAAGACAAGGATATCCGTATTGATACATACCGAAGCTCGGGTGCCGGCGGACAGCATATCAACAAGACTTCATCCGCTATCAGGATCACCCATTTGCCTACGGGAATAGTCGTAACCTGTCAGAATGAGAGAAGCCAGTTCCAGAATAAGGATAAGGCTTTTGAAATGCTCCGTTCCAAGCTGTTTGAACTCAGGATGGAAGAAGAGGAAGCAAAGAGTAAGGGTATTGCCGGGGAGATAAAGGATATTGCCTGGGGAAACCAGATAAGAAGCTATTTCCTTCAGCCCTATACCATGGTCACTGATAAGAGGACCGGATACAAGACATCTGACGCACTCGGTGTCCTTGACGGAAAACTCGACCAGTTCATAGTCAGCTATCTTAAGTGGAAGAGCACCGGCGGCGCAGAAGTCGGCGGAGATGATGAGGATATATGACAAAACTCTCTACAACAAAACTTGAGCCGGGAATGATCGTTGGAAGTGATGTTCTCAATTATGATAACAAAACAGTTATCGCAAAGGGGACCAAGCTTTCACAGACACTGATCACAAGGCTTGAATTATACGGAATCCTCAGTATATATGTAGAGGATGTGCCTTCCGCTTCGGATGAAAAATCTTCGGATGCTTCTTCGGAAAAAGATCAGAATATGCCTCTTTCCGAGGAGGCGTCCTATCTTGAAAAGCTCAAAGAGAGCGAGCTTTTCAAAGAATTTAAAAATGATTACGAGGAAAGCAAGAAGTCGCTTGAGTTCCATGTAAGTGAGATGGTCAATAAAAATGTGGAAGTTGATCCTGTCATGCTCCTTGAAAGGCCTCTTGATATGATCTCCAAGGCGGGCTCGAGAGCCTCTGTCATTGATATGCTGCATGCCATGAGAGGTTTTGATGATTCGACATTTGCCCACTGTATGAATGTGGCCCTTCTCAACTACGTTGTAGCAGACTGGCTCAAGTGGAATAAATCCGATATGGAAATGGCCATGATGTGCGGCATTTTATTTGATATCGGAAAACTCAAGGTTTCAAGAGAGATCCTCAATAAGAAAACACCCTTAAGTGAAACCGAGCTCAGGGAAGTCAAAAGACATGCGGAATACGGATACCAGATTCTTAAGGACAAGAATTTTCCCGACCATATAAAAAGTACTTCCATCATGCACCATGAACGATCTGACGGAAGCGGTTATCCCCTTAAGATAAAGGGTGACAAGATCGATCTTTTTGCCAGACTTACGGCTGTGACGGATGTGTATGATGCCATGACCAGTGCGAGGGTTTACAGAGCTCCGATCTGTCCTTTCAGAGTTGTTGAGATCTTCGAAAGCGAAGGCCTTGAAAAGTATGATCCGGATATCATCATGACGTTCCTTAAAAATGTCACATATACATATATCCAGAATAAGTGCAGGCTTTCGGACGGCAGAGAGGCCACCATTATCATGCTCAATGCCGGCGAGTATTCAAGACCGGTGGTTAAATGCGGCAATACCTTTATCGATCTTGCCAAACATAAGGAACTGTCCATACAGGAACTTATCTGATACGGGAACTCATCTTAATACATAACAAAAATGCATCCGTAACTTCGGATGCATTTTTTATACTCTTTCATCGATTTTCACATAATGATCGGGATTCATAAGATTCAGGAAAAACAGTGATCTGCTTTCTTCCACTAAGGGATAGATCCATAAAAAACCGATGCCGAAGGAGAGGATGCCCAAAAGCGCCAGGGGTATGAATCTTAACTCAAGTGAGAGTAATCTTTTTTTGTGTCCGTGCATTTTCTTTCTTGTTACATCCATTGTCTTGAGTGCCGAAAATCCGGGAAAATCAAGCATCATGTAGTATGAAAGCCCGAAGTTCAGGTGCATCCATACAGCGCATATTATGGCAAGGACTACAAATAAAACGGCAAGATACAAGCAGTTTTTTTCGGAAGTCCTGGTATAGAGTTCCACGAAGACGTTAAAGGGTATCGAGAGAACAAGGACCGGAGCATACAGAAGAAATGATATGGTAAATACTTTCCCCGGATCGTTTTTGAATCCGTAAAAAAGATCGCCGCTGAAAGGGATCTGTCCTGTTGCGATCTTCAGGAAAAACAGACACAGACCGCATGCGAACATATCGGTGAGAAGCGAAAAGAGCGCAGCGATAAGAGTTGTGATGATCACATAGCAGATATCCGCTTCGATGGTTTTGTTTATTGCCGAAAAAACGGGAAGCTTTGAAACGGAAGATGAGATGATCTCTCCGCTGAAAGTAATGAGATACACCCATATGACATATGACAGGGATATCATCACACCGCCGGTAAATTTACCGGTCATAACACCGGTTGCCTGCATTTTAAGGTCTTTTGAGGAACGGTAATTATACTGCTGTGTCAAAATTCATTCCTTCCGTTGCCTGTCTGTCCGCACTTTTTCTGTTTTTCTGGTACGGATTTTCTTCATTGGGATAGGCAATACGTGTTTTTGTGGTTCCTCCCGAAATGTAGGTCCTGCCGCACTCGGGACATATGGCGGTATGTATTGATACTGATGCCTGTAGAACCTTGCCTCCTTTTTCGGAGGCTTTTTTAAATGCATTTGAAACATGCTCCTGCTCGTGGGCACGGACTCTGGATCCGGCAGAGGTGGGAGATATATGCTGGGCTGACTTAAAAGAAACGTTCTCGTCGGACCCGTCCTGGTATTTTCTCTCTTTGCATGTCTGGCATTCGGCTTTGTTGACACGGCCGGGTTTGCCTGCTTTTATGGCTGATTCTTCTGCGGGAGTTACAGTAGGGCCTGCTATGCGCCTGACCATGGTATCGCTGTAACCGGGTATGCTGTTTGAAATGGAACCGATCTGCAGGCTCATAACCTTACTCCTTTCTCAGAATCCGTTCATATATCTGTAGAAATCCGGGTATAATTCATTTATCTGTTCCCAGACCGTGGGATCATATAAGATCCGGTATACGGCAAAGGCTGTAAGTGCACTGCCGAGAACGATACCGGTAGCTGACAGTACCACTCCCGTAAGTGCTGATGAGGAGAATCCTGTGCCGTTTTTCCTGCTGAGGATTGCAAAAAGCAGACCCAGCGCCCCGAAGGGGATCGACAGGATGCCCGTGCAGAGAAGAACCGTCGAGAGTATGCCCATGATCAAAGCAGCATTTCCAAAGGAATTCCTGGCTTTGTCCGGATTATATGCATTGTATTCGGGACTGTTCTCCACTTATCTTACTCCGATTTATGTATACCTGATACAAATTTATCATTAATTAAGCCCTATTGCAATAATTGAGTGGTTATATTAAAATGACAAAGTCGTTGGGTGATCGTAATCGGTCATCTGACGGAGCAAATGAAAACACAGCTGTTGCTTTTGCGTAAGGTCAAAGAGCGATCGCCCGGGTTTATCATTTACTAATCTTCAGGGTCAGGTGAAATTCCTTACTGGCGGTACAGTCCGCGAACCCGTTTAAATCAGTGAATGGGCCGAACCGGTGAAACTCCGGTACCAACGGTATAGTCCGGATGAAAGAAGGAGGTAATTTAATATGAGTAATCTTGTGTCACAGGTTGTTTCGAACGCCCTTTATGTGGTAAGCTTTCTGCTTATCATTGCGGGGCTTTTTGTTTTGTCCGTGCTGGTTGAGAAAATACTCGACCGGAAGAATCACAGCACTGATAAAACATCCCCGGCAAGAAGAGCTGCCTTTGTGGGCCTTCTGTCGGCGCTTTCCGCAGTTCTCATGCTTTTTGAGATTCCCATGCCCTTTGCTCCGTTTTTTTATAAACTCGATCTTTCGGAGCTTCCCGCTCTCATCGGAGCATTTGCATTCGGCCCCGCTGCCGGAGTCCTTATAGAGTTCATGAAGATCGTGCTTAAGCTTTTTATGAAATCAACATCCACCGCATTTGTCGGGGAGCTGGCTAATTTTGCTGTAGGATCATCTTTTATCATCCCTGCGGCGTCCGTATATTATGCAAAAAAAACCAAGAAGAACGCTGCTGTTGCATGCATCATCGGAACTGTCTGCATCACACTTTTCGGAACGTTTTTCAATGCCGTATATCTGCTTCCCGCTTTTTCAAAGCTTTTCGGAATGCCCTTAGAGGCAATACTTGCCATGGGTGCGGAAGTAAACCCTCTTGCGGGGGATAATATCATGACTTTTGTCATAGCATGCGTTGCCCCTCTTAACCTGATCAAGGGAGCGGTCAATTCGTGCCTGACACTTCTTGTATATAAGAAGATCTCGCCTGTATTAAAAGGCGCGGGAATTCATTTGGAGACAGATAAAAAAACGGCTTAAAAGCGCGGTAAAATAAACCTTGAAGATAAAACGGCAATGTGCGGAGGAAGGCTCCGCACATTGCTTTTTTTTGCCGTTTAAGATAGAATAAAGTGATATTGTGTGCTAATTGTGCCCATATGTTTTTTCCACAATTTAAGGGAGTTTTTATAAGAAAAATGATCGAGTTTGATGTAAAGATCTCATCCGGTGATCTGTATGACTACAATCTGAAATACACATACGGAAGATTTATAAATATTTTTGCCGAGATAGTGGGTCTTCTTGCGGTGGTTTATGGTATTTATTCTGCAAATTACCCCCTTGCGGTCATCGGCTTTTTCGTGGTCATTTACCTTCCGGTGACGCTGTGGATAAGAAGTTCCCAGACGGCAATCCTGACACCTGCCTTTAAGGAACCTCTTCACTACGTACTTTCCGACGAGGGGATCACGGTTTCGCAGAAGGAGTCTTCAGAGACCGTTGAATGGGATAAATGTCTTAAAGCGGTATCCACCTCAAGGAGCATCCTTGTTTTTACTTCGAAGACAAGCGCCAGCATTTTTCCCAGAAAACAGCTGGGAGATAAGACCGTACCTCTCATTCAGTGTATCTCAAGGAATATGCCTGCAGACAGGGTGAATATAAAATGCTGACGGATGTATTTGAGTCTTTTTCCGAAAGTGAGACATATCAATTCGGGAAAAAGATAGCGGAAGAAAATGAAGGTTCCGGAGTATTTGTGCTTGAGGGAGATCTTGGTGCAGGTAAAACTGTTTTTGCCAAGGGCTTTGCATCGGGGCTTGGGATAACGGAAACCGTCACCAGTCCGACTTTTACAATAATGCAGGTTTACGAGGGCAAGGGCCGGACTTTGTACCATTATGATGCATACAGGATAGAAGATCCCACTGAACTGGAGGAGATCGGCTATACCGATTATTTTTACGGAGACGGGGTCTGCCTGATAGAGTGGGCGGGTAATATCGCCTCTTATCTTCCGGAGCACTATACCTGTATATCCATCGAAAGAGAAGAAGATAAGGGTTTTGATTACCGTAAGATAACTGTTAAGAAGATTTGATATGAAGATACTTGCAATAGATTCATCGGGGCTTGTGGCTTCTGCTGCGATATGGGAAGGAGAACTTCCCGCAAATGAAGGAAGGATCCTGGCTGTAAGCTCCACTGATTATAAAAAAACACACTCACAGACACTGCTTCCCATGATAGACCATCTCTGCAGGGATACAGACTGTAAAGCGGATGACTTTGATGCCGTGGCCGTATCTGTGGGGCCGGGCTCATTTACGGGACTCAGGATAGGATCTGCAACTGCAAAAGCCATTGCCCTTGTATCGGACATTCCGGTCATAGAAGTCCCCACGCTTATGGGACTTGCATATAATTTCTGGGGGAGTGACCGGCTTGTATGCCCTCTTATGGATGCCAGAAGAAATCAGGTCTACACGGGACTGTATGCTTTTGAAAACGGAGATATGGTGACTGTTAAGGACCAGACCGCCACAGGTCTTGATGAGATCCTTGATGCAGTCAGGAAAGAATGCGAAAAAAAATGCAAAGGCGTGATCTTTTTGGGAGACGGAGCGGATGCTTACAGGGAGGAGATAAAAAAACTGGCGGATTTTGATCATGTATTTGCTCCCCCGCATTTAAACAGGCAGGATGCATCAGGTGTTGCAGTCATTGCAGCAGGGATGTACCGGGAAGGAAAAACTGTAAGCGCCGATGATCACAAACCTGTTTATCTGAGAACTTCCCAGGCCGAAAGGGAAGGCGCGAAGAACTTTGATCTTAGAAGTGTAAATTCTTAAAACAATACATTCACCGGTTTTATCTTTTAGAGAAAGGGATAAAAGCATGAGCGCGGAATTTTCCGGATTAAAAATAAGACGCATGGAAGTGAGCGATATAGCACCTCTTGCAAATATTGAGCAGCAGTGTTTTTCAAGACCGTGGTCTGCCAGAGAGTTCGGGCATCTTGTGGAAACAACGGATGCATTGTACCTGGTTGCCGAGGTTACAGGCGTGGACGGTTCAAGGAAGATCGTGGGTACTGCCGGAATGAGGATAATAGGAACGGAAGGCGATATCGATAATGTTGCCGTTCTTCCCCAGTACAGGAATAAAGGCATCGCCGGTGCACTGATGGATGAGCTGCTTAAAACGGCAAGAGAAAAAGGTGCCGAGGAATTTACTCTTGAAGTAAGAGTCGGCAATGATGCCGCCATAAGGGTTTATGAAAAGGCGGGCTTTGTAAGCGAAGGGATCAGACCCGGGTTTTATGAAGATCCGAAGGAAGATGCAAATATAATGTGGATCCGCAAAAGGTGATCCGCTTTTCGGAGTTTTTTAATGGTTGATGTAACGCTTCTCGGAACAGGGGGCATGATGCCTCTTCCATACAGGTGGCTGACCTCGCTGATGGTCAGGTATAACGGAAGTTCACTTCTGATAGACTGCGGTGAGGGAACCCAGATAGCCATGAGGGAAAGGGGCTGGAGCGCCAATCCCGTCGATGTAATCTGTTTTACACATTATCACGCAGATCATATAAGCGGGCTTCCGGGACTGCTTCTTGACATGGCTAATTCCGACAGGACAAGCCCTGTGACGATCATCGGTCCCAAGGGACTTGCAAGAGTGGTATCAGGACTCAGGGTCATAGCACCGGAGCTTCCTTTTGATATAGAACTTAAGGAGTTCTCGGGAGCAGGGGAAACCTATGAACTTTTCGGATACACCCTCAGATCCTTTAAAGTAAATCACAGCGTTCCGTGCTACGGGTACACATTCGAGATATCAAGGGCGGGACGTTTTGACAAGGATGCTGCCGAGGCCTGCGGTATTCCCCTTGAATACTGGGGCAGGCTTCAAAAAGGAGAGACCGTGTCCCTGGGTGATATTACATACACTCCCTCCATGGTCCTGGGGCCTTCGAGAAAAGGCATCAAAGTATCATATTGCACCGATACAAGGCCCGTGGATTCAATATCCGAAAACATAGCAGAAAGCGATCTTTGCATTCTGGAGGGAATGTACGGTGATCCTGCCGATCAGGAAAAAGCCGTAAAGAAAAAGCATATGACAATGCAGGAAGCCGCAATGCTTGCCAAGGATTCGAAAGTCAGGGAACTCTGGCTTACACATTTTTCACCTTCCCTGGGAAGGGCGGAAAGATTTGCGGATGAGATAAAGGGCATTTTTGAAAATGCAGTGATACCAAAGGACGGAAGAACGACGGAACTTAATTTTGAGGAGTAAGACCGGGAAGGATCCCATGAAGTCAAAACAGGTCAAGGTAACAATTATCATACTGGTTCTGGTTTTTGGCCTGGTCGGATATTATTCTTATCTGGCGGGGAGAGTTAAGGGCAGAAATAAGGACGCATCGATGACGGCTGTGGAAAAAGCTCTTTCCAGAGACCTTGTTTCAGATTATCCTCCAACCCCCAGAGAGGTCATGAAATATTACAATGAGATCATGATGTGCTATTACTCCGAAGAGGTTACGGATGAAGAGATAGAATCTCTCGGAGTCAGAGCCCGTGAGCTTTTTGACCCGGATCTTCAGGCTGCCAATGAAACCGGAACATACCTTATAAGGCTTCAAAATGACATAAATGAATTCAGGGAAGCCGGCAAAAAGATATCTAACCCTTCCGTGGCATCATCCACCAATGTCGATTACTATGACAGGAACGGATATCAGTTTGCAAGACTTCTTTGTACATACAATATCAACGAAAACGGAACCAGCTACACTCTTAAGCAGGTATACCTTTTGAGAAAGGATTCTTCCGACAAGCGCTGGAAGATCTTCGGATGGGATCTTTTGGAAAATGTGGATCTGACCGGTGAAAAGAGTATTGCTGCACCCGAAGGCGGAGATGCCGGATCAACCGGAGAAGATGGCAGTCTGTCATTTTCTGAAGATAGTAACGAACCATGAGTTTTAATACAAAAGACAATTCTAAGCTTCTTGTTTTGGGTATAGAGTCCTCCTGCGATGAAACCGCGGCATCTGTTGTCAGAGGCTGCAGAGAGGTATTATCCAATGTCATTTATTCACAGATAGACCTTCATACGATCTACGGAGGAGTGGTTCCGGAGATCGCATCAAGAGGCCATATCGAAAAGATCAATCAGGTAGTTAAGAGTGCGCTTGACGAGGCGAAGGTATCGTTAAAGGACATAGATGCGATCGCTGTAACTTACGGTCCCGGCCTTGTAGGTGCTCTTCTTGTGGGTGTTGCTCATGCCAAGGCTTTAGGATGGGCAGCGGGGATTCCTGTTGTCGGAGTCAATCACATAGAAGGCCACATATGCGCCAATTACATTGACAACATATCACTTGAGCCTCCATTTATGTGCCTGGTGGCATCAGGAGGCCATTCCCACCTTGTTAATGTGGAAGACTACGGTAAGTATGAGATAATCGCAAGAACAAGGGATGATGCGGCCGGTGAGGCTTTTGACAAAGTTGCAAGAGCCATAGGACTCGGTTATCCCGGCGGTCCCAAGATAGACAGAGAAGCCCGAAACGGAAACCCTGATGCAATATCTTTTCCCAGAGCAAATGTCAGGGAGAACGAATATGACTTTTCCTTCAGCGGACTTAAATCTGCCGTGCTTAATTATTTGAATGCATGCAATATGAAGGGTGAATCCTTTGATGTTGCTGACGTTGCGGCTTCCTTTCAAAGTGCAGCCATAGATATTCTTGTCGGTCATTCAATGCAGGCTGCTGCTGACAGAGGTGTCAAAAAATTTGCAATAGCAGGCGGAGTCGCATCAAACAGCGCTCTGAGACAGGCACTGGAAAATGAATGCGAAAAAAGAGAAATAGAATTTATGAAGCCCTCCCCGGTATATTGCACGGATAATGCGGCAATGATAGGTGTTGCGGGCTCATATGAATATAATCTCGGATACAGAAGCGACCTTACATTAAATGCCGTTCCCAACCTGTCCATAGGGAAAAGAGAAGGAGTATCGAAAAAGTCATGAGAAAAAGAAATGCGCTTATCCTTCTTGCCGGCGGAAAAGGAAAGCGGATGGAAAGCGATATACCCAAGCAGTTCATGAGCCTTGGGGGAAAGCCTGTGATATGGTACAGCTTAAATGCCGCACAAAGATCGGACCTTATAGACGAGATAGTAGTGGTTTCCGGTCCTGAATTTTTTTCTGATATAAGAAGCCTTTCCGAAAGAAACGGTTTTGATAAAATAAGCCATTTGGTGGAGGGCGGCGCTGAAAGATTTGTGTCTGTCATTAACGGCGTGAATGCTCTGTTTGAGTCAGGTATGGGATGTGAAGCTTTTTCAGGCACCCCCGAAGTGATCCTGATACATGATGCCGCAAGGCCTTTTATCGATGATGGGATCATAAAAAGATGCCTTGATGCGGTGAACGAAGGCACTGGCTGCGTTGCGGCCGTTCCAAGCAAAGATACGGTAAAACTTGCGGACGAAAACTGTATGGTCACTGAGGAACCTCCCAGGAAAAACGTATGGTGCATGCAGACACCCCAGGTTTTTTATGCAGACATCCTGAAAAGAGCCTGCGATAAGGCTTTTGAAGATTATAAGAAATGTATCGGATCATCTGATGCCGTTCCTGCCATAACAGACGATGCACAGATGGTCAGAATGTATGAAGGCGGATCCGTACGCCTTGTCATGGGCAGCTACGATAATATCAAGATCACAACCCCCGTTGATCTTGTGATCGCCGAAAAAATACTTGAAGAAAAACGAAAGTAGGAAAATTTATGGACATATCGCTTAAGATCGCCGATGAACTCGGCATAAAAAAATCCCAGGTCGATGCGGCTGTGGGACTGATAGATGAAGGTAATACCATTCCTTTTATTGCAAGATACAGAAAGGAAGTGACCGGTTCATTAAACGATGAACAGCTCAGAAATCTTCATGAAAGACTTGTTTATCTGAGGAATCTCGAAGAGAAGAAAGCATCATATATTGCATCCATCGACGAGCAGGGAAAACTGACTGATGAGTTAAAGGCTAAGATCGAAGCGGCTGAAAAGCTGGTTACACTTGAAGATCTCTACAGGCCATACAAGCAGAAAAAGAAAACAAGGGCATCCGCCGCAAAGGCGAGGGGGCTGGAACCTCTTGCAGATCATATATGGGCACAGAATGCTGCTGCACCCGTGGAAGAAGAAGCTGCAAAGTATGTTACCGGAATCATCAAGCCTGAAAATGAAACCAAGGAAGCTGCTGTAAAGGCTGCGGAAAAAGAGGTTAAGGATGTGGCTGCTGCCATCGCCGGTGCATGTGACATACTGGCAGAGAGGATTTCGGATGACGCAGATGTCAGATCTTTTATAAGAGAACTTACCGTATCGGAAGGACTTATAGTTTCTTCCGCAAAGGATCAGGAAGCCGAGTCTGTCTATACTAATTATTACGATTACAGTGAGCCTGTTAAGAAGATAGCGGGACACCGGGTTCTTGCTCTTAACAGAGGTGAGGCTGAGAAGATCCTCAGCGTAAGCATTCAGGCACCTGAAGAAAATGCGATCCGATATCTTGAGAAAAAATTCATCACCTCGGATAATCCGTATACATCGCCCCTTCTTAAGGAAACTGTAAAGGATGCATATGACAGACTGATCGCACCTGCTGTTGAAAGGGATATTAGGAGTGATCTGACTTCAAAGGCAGAGGATGGAGCTATTGATGTCTTCGGAAAGAACTTAAAGCAGCTTCTCATGCAGCCTCCCGTTTCGGGATGTACCGTGCTTGGATGGGATCCTGCTTTCAGGACGGGATGTAAATTATCGGTTGTGGATCCTACGGGAAAGGTTCTTGACACTGTTGTCATTTATCCCACGGAGCCTCAGAACAAAGTCGAGGAATCGAAGAAGATCGTTAAGGCTCTTATAAAAAAATACGGGGTTAATCTGATATCCGTAGGTAACGGAACCGCGTCAAGAGAATCCGAAGCCATCATTGCGGAACTTATCAAAGAAATTCCCGAAGATCATGTTCAGTATGTGATAACAAACGAAGCGGGAGCTTCTGTGTATTCCGCAAGTGCTCTTGCGACGGAGGAGTTTCCTAATTTTGATGTAGGACAGAGAAGTGCTACATCCATTGCAAGGAGGGTTCAGGATCCTCTTGCCGAACTCGTCAAGATAGATCCCCAGTCCATCGGAGTAGGGCAGTACCAGCATGACTGCGATCAGAAAAAACTTGCAGAAAGCCTGGGAAGCGTGGTTGAAGATGCAGTTAACAGCGTTGGGGTAGACTTAAACACCGCTTCGGCAGCGCTTTTGAAATATGTATCAGGAGTAACTCCCACACTTGCCAAAAACATCGTTACATACAGAGAAGAAAACGGAAGATTTGAATCAAGGGCACAGCTTAAGAAGGTTCCCAAGCTCGGACCAAAGGCTTTTGAACAGTGCGCAGGATTCCTCAGGATAAACGGAGGCAAAGATCCCCTGGACCAGACATCAGTTCATCCCGAAAGCTATGCAGCCGCAAGAAAACTTCTTGAGAAAATGGGTTGTGAGATAAAGGACGAACAGGCGATCAAAGCATTTGAAATGAGCGCCGATAAGGTAAAGCTTTCGGAAGAACTGGGAATAGGTGAGATCACTCTTACGGATATTTTCCATGAGCTTGAAAAACCCGGACGTGATCCCAGAGAAGAGATGCAGGGACCGGTTCTTCGTTCTGATGTCCTTGATATAAAGGATCTTAAGCCCGGTATGATCCTTAAGGGAACTGTAAGGAATGTCATCGATTTCGGTGCCTTTGTTGACATCGGTGTGCACCAGGACGGACTTGTTCACATATCCCAGATGACGGATCATTATATCAAGCATCCCCTTGAAGTCGTTTCTGTAGGTGATATTGTTGAAGTCAGAGTTCTCGATGTTGATGTGGCAAAGCAGAGAATATCGCTTTCCATGAGGCTGAGTGATGATGTTTCTCCTTCGGCTTCAAAAAGTTCTCCCGCATCAAAAGATAATGCACATTCAGACAGGAAAAAGTCTTTCGATAACAGTGGGAAAAATGCGGTAAATGATCGTGGAAGAGACAGACGAAACGTCAGGGAGGAATTTGCTCCCGGAACCATAGGGTACATGCTTGCTCATCAGAATAAGAATAAAAAGTGATCTTAACTTGAAAGGCGTACTATGAAAAAATTTAAGGAACTTCTTGAAAAAAACTGGTTTGCATATACATTCGCAATATGCTGCGGAGTTATTCTTTTCGTTGTTTTGACACATATGTCGGGAATTGGAGGATTCTTTGTTGCCATCAAAGAAGTGGTTTCCCCGATTTTTTGCGGAATGGTCATGGCATACCTTATGAATCCCATATCCAATTATTTTGAAAGAAGCTGGTTTAATAAGATCAAAAAAGAGAAGATAAGACATTCGCTCGCTGTTGTGATGACAGTGGTCGCAGTGCTTCTTGCTTTTGCTCTTTTGATGGTTGCGCTTATTCCTTCGCTTATTCAGAGCGGATCGATCCTGATAAAAAATGCTCCTTCATATCTGGAGAACCTTGATGCTACCATTGACGGATATACCGCAAAATACGTCAAGTACGGAATAGATACCAACAAATTCGAAGATAAGATACTTGAAAACCTTATGGAAATGGCGCAAACCATACCTGAAAACACCGGAAAGATATTAAGTACTTCCGCAAGTGTCGGAAGCAGTATCTTTAACCTTGTTGTAGGTTTTATCATTGCGATATATATGCTTTCCGGAAAAGAAGGATTTAAATCCGGAATAGCACGCTTCAGACATGCCATCATGAGTGACAAGGCTTATAATGCGCACAATGCTTTTTGGAAAAAATGTCATGAGATCCTGATAAGGTTCATTGGTTACGATATCCTTGACGGGCTTATCATAGGTATCGTCAATGCAATACTTATGCTTATTTTCAGAATGCCCTATGTATCCCTTATTTCAGTTATAGTAGGCGTCACAAATCTTCTTCCCACATTCGGTCCCATAATAGGTGCTGTTATCGGTGCATTTATCCTTGTACTGGTGGATCCCATGGCTGCATTCATATTCCTTATATTCACATGCGTGATACAGCTTTTTGACGGATATATCTTAAAGCCCAGACTCTTCAGCGGTTCGCTTGGAGTGCCTGCGGCATGGATCCTTATCTCCATAGTTGTCGGAGGAAAGCTTTTTGGCGCGGCAGGAATCGCTTTAGCCATTCCTTTTGCCGCGATCATCTCGTTCATTTATGAAGAGCTTGTCCTTCCGCTTTTGCTGAAACGCAAGCATAAAAACGAAAAAGCCGGAAAACCGGAAGAGGTGGATGCATGAAAAAGTCTAAATTAAAACTGACATTTGCATCGGCAGTTACTGCTGCAGGGGCTGTTATAGGGATGTCGGGCTGCGGTGTGCACAGTGAGCCTGCGCCGGATGTTTACGGGCCTCCCGAGTACTTTGAAGAAGATGATACCGGAAATGCTTCACAGACAGATGAAGATCTGCCGCTTGTTCCGGATGCGGAAGATGATGATGAACCTGCCAATGAGGTTTATGGTCCTCCTGAAGATTTTGACGAAAATGACATTGTTGATCCCGTAGAGACTGTCTATGGACCTCCGGAATATTTCGAATATAACGGTGATGATGTAGAAGCGCCGTTGGAAGATGTATACGGTCCTCCTGAATTTTTTGATAAGGATGGTGAAGAACCGGACAGGGATGATCTGGAGCAGCCTATACCGCCTGTATACGGACCTCCCGGAGATTGAAAGGAATAAGAATTGAATCTGGAAGAATTCAGAAAATATTCCGCTGAAGACAAAGCGGTGATCGGATTTAAAGAAAACATTCTTGATAAAAGGTCTGAGGTCAGGGAGAGGTTATATACCTCTCCCGATCTCAGGCATCTTTTTTTTGAACTTACACTTGCCTGCAATGAAAAATGTTTTCACTGCGGATCAGGATGTATGCCCGGGCATGTATCGGGGCTTTCTCTTGAAAAGTATACTGAGATACTTAATGAGGTAGATGCGAATTTCGATAAAAAGCGCATACAAATATGCATCACCGGCGGTGAGCCCATGCTTCGGAAAGATTTTTTTGATATCGTTAAAACCGTGCATGACAAAGGCTTTACATGGGGCATGACATCAAATGCCACGCTTATTGATAAAGAAAATGCACGCAGGCTCAAAGACTGCGGAATGGGAACGATATCAGTAAGTATTGACGGGCTTGAAAAAACCCACGATGAACAAAGAGGACTTAAGGGCGGATATGCTCTTGCAATGAGAGGTATAGACAATCTCATTGCCGAAGACTGTTTTCATGCGATACAGATAACCACGGTAGTAAATCATAAAAATATCCATGAACTTGATGCTCTTTTTGAAATTGTAAAAGACATAGATGTCGATTCCTGGCGTGTCATAGGCATTGAACCGATCGGGCGCGCACTGGAACATCCCGATATGCTCCTAACTGCAGATGATCAGAGAAGACTTTTTTCATTTATCCTGGAAAAGAGAAGAGAAGGGTACCCTGTCGAATACGGATGTTCACATTTCCTTGGTATGGATCTTGAGGGAAATGTGAGGAAAAGAATGTTTTTGTGTAATGCCGGAGTATTTACGGCAAGCATAAGGGCGGACGGCTCAGTTACGGGCTGCCTTGATATAATGCCGGGCCCGGATACCGTGTTCGGAAATGTTAATGATGAGTCATTTACTTATATTTGGAATAACAGATTTGAAACTTTCAGAAAACATCTTTCTGAAAGGGATTCAAAGTGCAGCGGATGCGAATATGAGAAGTGGTGTGCCGGCGGAGCCCATCACAGTTTTGATTACCATAACAATAAACAGCTGATCTGTTTTAAAGATATATTGTTTTGAATGCTGTGAATATGACGGTGTTTAGGCTCTTTACGCTTTGTCTTTTATCCCCGGTCTGTCCTGTAATTAAAAATTATTAAAAA
>CAMPAP010000116.1 GCA_946631935.1 uncultured Lachnospiraceae bacterium
TATAAGGGACAACTACAGAGGCTTTCTTAAAAATGTGGGATACATTCCCCAGATGATATTCATGCTTGATGATACCATCAGAAACAACGTGGCCTTCGGCATCCCCAAAGAGCAGCAGAGCGAAGAGAGGATATGGGAAGCTCTTAAGGAAGCCGCACTCGATGATTTTGTAAGATCGCTTCCTGACGGCCTTGATACCGGAATAGGAGAAAGAGGCATCAGGATCTCCGGGGGACAGCGCCAGAGGATCGGTATCGCAAGAGCTTTATATTCAGACCCCGAGGTTTTGATCCTTGACGAAGCAACCTCGGCTCTTGATAACGAGACTGAGAATCTGATCATGGAATCCGTTAACAGATTCATGGGAAGAAAGACCCTTGTGATAATCGCACACAGGCTTCAGACCATCGAAAAATGCGACAGCGTTTACAGGGTTGAAGGCGGCAGGATAACCAGGGAAAGATGAAGAACGCAAAAACCCAAAAGATCATCACAGGTCTGCTTTCCCTTTTTTTTGCGGGAGCACTCCTTGCATTTGCCCTGTTTTGGATGAACCGGGGAAAGCCTGAAAAAACAGGCAGGGACGTTGTGATATTCGGTGATTCAATCATGGCATATTCCCAGGATGATTCATCCGTTGCAAACTACCTGTCGGCAGAAACCGGACTCGACGTGCTGGATCTTTCCTTTGGCGGGACGTTGATGTCCTGCATTTACGAAGAATCAACGCCTGCAATGCAGAGGAACGCCCTCAGCATGTACATGATATCAAAGGCTTTTGTCTCGGATGATTTTTCGCAGCAAAAAGCCTACCACCCTATGGAACCTGCTACGGAGTACTTTGGATCAAGGATCGAAGATATGCAAAGGCTTGATCTTAAAAGCACCAAGACCGTCATAATAGGACAATGCATAAATGATTATCACTGCGGGATCACGGCGGGAGACGTTAATTCCGCTTCAGAATATACATACTGCGGCGCACTGAACATGGTGATCCTGTATTTAAGGAGGATCAATCCCGACATCCGTATCATAATCGTATCCCCCACTCCCAAGTGGATGGACAGCGGAAATGAAGCCATGGACATGAATCTCGGAGGAGGTACTCTGAGAGATTTTATGAGAATGCAGAAGGAAGTTGCAGAAAAAAACGGTGTCGAGTACATAAGTCTTTTGGATGTGTATGATACGCCCCTTGATACTTCCGAAGGGTATATGCTGGGAAAGAGTTATACTGTAGACGGTACACACCCGAATCTGTATGCAAGAAAAGCCATAGCGGAGAAGATAGCCCGGTATCTTAAGGAAACCGAAGATGACAATTAACGAATCATTAAAAAAATTATATGAAAAAATAACCGGAAGTGACAGGATCGCATTTTTATCGGCATTTATCTGCGGCCTTCTCATCCACATTCCTGCCATGGTCAAGGATGTGCCGAATCATGACGGACTTTCCAGCATGTATTTTTCACAGAATATGATCACCTCCGGAAGGTGGTTTCTGGGAGTCGTCTGTGCGCCTTCTTCATATTTTACGGTGCCGTGGATCATCGGACTCATCGGTATCTTTGAGCTTGCGGTGGCAGCGATGTTCCTTGTGAAGATCCTTGATACGGAAAACCCCGTTTCGATCTTTATCATAAGTGCCCTGCTTGTAAGCTTTCCTTCCCTTGCATCATCCTTTGCATATGTCTATACACTTGACGGATACATGGCGGGCCTTCTGCTTTCAGTCCTTTCCGTGTATATGGCAAAAAATGACCATTTCGTAACAGGAGGGATCCTGCTTGCTTTCAGCCTTGGTGTGTACCAGGCATATCTTCCCTTTGCAATGCTCCTTTGCATCTTTTGCGTATGGGACACCATGATAAAAAATGAAAAAGGCGCCGTGAAAAAATGCATGGAATATATCTACATGGGCATGATCGGAGCGGTGCTTTATTATGTGATACTTATGGTGCTTTTGAAGATCCAGGGAAAGGTCCTTGATACATATCAGGGGATCGATTCACTGGAGCGCACAGGACTTTCCGACAGATTCTCTGCGCTTCCGGGACTCTACAAGGACTTTGTGAAATTTACTTTTTCAAAAGGATTCATCACAGGGGATGCATGCGCGGCGGGGGTCCTGGTTCTTGGCATGGCAGCGGCTGTTTCTGCAGTGATCCTCATTATAAAAAATAAGCTGTATAAAAAGATATGGTTTTACTGGCTCCTCCTCCTTAGCGCAGTGCTTGTTCCTGTATGTGCAAATGTGGTGCTCCTTATTACTCCCGGAGTTAAGTACCACCTTATAATGAGATACCAGTGGGTGCTTTTTATTATGGCGGGTATTGTACTTTGCGGAAAAGCAGTTGAAGCGTGTGAAGACAAAAAGAATATCTCTGTGCCCATTTCATGGCTTTCCGTGATCACAGCTTTTGTTATTATCTTTTCATATGCTGTATCTGTAAACATCGGCTATACAAATCTTCAGAGAAGATATGAAAAGACCTACGGATACTGTGTGAGGCTTCTTGACAGGATAGAGAGCGCCGAGGGGTATTATCAGGGAGTTCCCATTGCAATAATAGGAGTTGTGGGGGATGACGAATATCCTCCCACGGATATCACGACTCCAGTTACTTCCGAGATGATAGGCCTTACCGGCGATCACCTGCTTTATACAGCCGATAATTATGAAGTCTTCATGAAAAACTACCTTGGAGCCACTCTTACTTTTGCTTCACCTGAAGAAGTTGAAAAGATCTACTATTCCGATGAGTATATCGAAATGGAAAGCTTCCCGGGTAAGACCAGTGTAAAAATGATAAACGGAGTGCTCTGCGTAAAGACTGAAGATGCCAAAAGAAACTGACGCAGCATCCTGATAAAATTAATTGCTTTCGGAAAGGAACAAAATGATCTCAGTAGTTTTACCTGCATATAACGAAAAAGATAATATAGTTCCCGCTATAAAGGAAATATCGGAGGTATTGAAAACTTCCGGAGAAGATTATGAACTTGTATTTGTAAGTGACGGGTCATCGGACGGAACATATGATGAGATCCTTAAAGCATCCGGAGAAGACCCTCATGTAAAGGGTGCCGAGTTTTCAAGAAACTTCGGTAAGGAGGCTGCGATCTTTGCAGGCCTTTCACTTGCCATAGGAGATGCTGTGATAGTCATGGACTGCGACCTTCAGCACCCTGTCAGTGCCATACCTGAAATGATCGAAAAGTGGAGGGGCGGAGCCGAGGTTGTTGAGGGTATCAAGAAAAGCCGCGGAAAAGAAGGCATATTTCACAGGATGTTTGCAGGAATGTTCTACGGGATAATGAGCGGACTTACAAAGATCGACATGAAGGCATCCTCGGATTTCAAGCTCCTTGACAGAAAGGCTGTTGATGCCCTTTTGGAACTTCCCGAGAGCAACACCTTCTTCAGGGCGCTTACTTTCTGGATCGGATTTAAATCTGACAAAGTTTATTATGAAGTTGAGGAAAGAAGAAGCGGAAAGAGCAAGTGGTCATTTAAATCCCTTGTAAGCTATGCCATCAAAAATGCCACTTCATTTTCAACACTGCCTCTTAAGATGATAACAACAATGGGATGGGTCTTTATAATCTTTGCCCTGATCCTCGGGGTGCAGACTCTTGTTAAGTTTTTCTCCGGAACCGCTGCGGACGGCTTTACAACAGTCATTCTCCTGCAGCTGATCATAGGAGGCTTTGTTATGCTGAGCCTTGGTATCGCAGGACACTATATCGCAAGGATATATGATGAAGTCAAGGGAAGACCCAGGTTCATAATAAGAAATACAACAGGCAGACTTTTTAAGAATACGGAAGAATGATCCGATAAGAAAGGACAAAACAATGATCAATTTTAATGTTCCTCCATATATCGATACGGCGGCAGGATATATCACCGAGTGTGTCAAAGCCCAGAAGATATGCGGCGACGGACAGTATACAAAAAAGTGCAACGAATGGTTTGAGAAAAAGACAGGTGCCGGAAAGTGCCTTCTTACCACATCCTGCACCCACGCAACTGAGCTTGCGGCCATCCTTTGTGATCTTAAAGAAGGGGATGAGGTGATACTTCCCTCCTATACTTTTGTTTCAACGGCCAATGCCTTTGCTTTAAGAGGCGCTGTTCCTGTTTTTGTGGATATCAGACCGGATACCATGAATATCGATGAGCAGAAAATAGAAGATGCCATAACGGATAAAACAAAAGTCATTGCTCCCGTTCACTATGCAGGCGTCGGATGCGAGATGGATACCATAATGGATATAGCAAAGCGCCATAACCTTAAGGTGGTTGAAGATGCCGCCCAGGGCGTAATGTCAGAGTACAAGGGAAAGGCATTAGGGTCCATAGGGGACTTTGGTGCATACTCATTTCATGAGACAAAAAACTACAGCATGGGCGAGGGCGGCGCACTTCTCATAAAGGATAAGAAGGACGCCGAACGCGCAGAGATAATACGTGAAAAAGGAACGGACAGGGCGAAGTTCTTCAGAGGCCAGGTGGATAAATACACATGGGTGGATCTTGGCTCATCATATCTTCCCAGTGACATGAATGCCGCATACCTTTATTCACAGCTTGAGGTTGCAGATAAGATCAACGAAGACAGACTTTCATCCTGGGTCCACTATAAGAACAGGCTTCAGAGCTTAGCAGATGACGGTAAGATCTCCCTTCCTTATATTCCTGCAGAGTGCAAGCATAATGCACACATGTTTTATATCAAGTGTAAGGATCTTGAAGAAAGGACATCCCTTATTTCCTTCCTTAAGCAAAATGAGATCCTTTCCGTATTCCACTATATTCCTCTCCACTCTGCACCTGCGGGACTTAAGTTCGGAAGATTTAACGGCGCAGATGAATACACAACAAAAGAGAGCGAAAGACTTGTAAGACTTCCCATGTACTACGGATTAAAGCCCGATCAGGTGGACTATATCTGCGATAAGATCACGGAGTTTTATGCAGGCTGATGCAAAGAAAATAATAATAAACTCTTTGAAAAGAGCTGTTTTTCTGCTCCTTGTTTTGTCATCCCTGACGGGCCTGGCATGGGGAGCAGTTAATTTTTTCTACCTTCAGCAGTTTCCCGAGACAACTACTCTTATAAGGCTTGCAAGGACTTTAAAGACATCGGGAGAGACCGGGATCCTTTATCCTGCGTTTTTGCTTATCCTGATAACTCTTGTGCTTGATATGCCGGTGCGCTTTTACGCACCCATTTTCATTGCACAGCTCCTTCTTGCATTTGTGTCCTGGTATGTTTTTGCTTCTGTTGTAAGAAAAGGATCAAAGGCTTCTGACATGCTTTTTTCATTCCTTATCATAACCAATCCCTATGCGCTTCAGTGCCACCTTGCGGTTTTGGAATATTCCTTTGCATCTTCCTTTCTCTGCCTTTTGACATCTTTTGTCATTAAATTCTCAAGAGAGTGGAAAAATATAAAGGAAAGTCCGGGAAAGGTGCCTGCACTTGATAAGGCAATGACTGACATCAGCGTCGTATCGCTGTTCTGGCTCCTTCTTTCCATGACAAGAAGAGAGTTTGTGTTTATCGGGGCGATACCCGTAATTGCACTTGTTGTAACGATCACAAGGGCGTTTGCGGTAAGAGAAAGTGCCGATAGAGGCGCAGGCAGAAAAAATGAGAGCGGAGGTGCGGAAAAAAGAGCGATAGTTGCCGGGGCGGTTAAAAGGTCGGCGCCTCACCTTATCCTTGCCGCGGCTTTTGCGGCGATCGTCATCATCATTGATTCGCTTTTTGCAACAGGTGAAAAAATCTCTGCTTTGGACTTTGCAAAAAGGTCGCTTTTTTACAGGGTGGCTGCAACTTCGTATTTTTATGAACCAAACAGCGTTCCTGATGAACTTAAAAGCATGGTAAACGGCCAGGTTCTGTATCTTGCTGAAAACGATCCCGGTCTTATAAGAGATACTTTTACAAAAGAAGCTGAGAAAAATGAAGGTAAGGATGCCGTGACGGATCTTTATCTTGATCTTTTTGAGCGTGCTTTTTCGGGAAATAAGAAACAGACAGTTAAAGAGACTGTTTTAGATCTTGCGGGATATATCTTCCCGCCTGCAAGGACTGAGTATGCCCTTGAAGGAAACGGATTTCCCGGATATGTCCCGGGAAATATGGAAATAATGGGACGCACCACTCCCATTGTTGCAAAGTATTACATCAGGCTTTTTTCCATACTTCTTTTTATTATGGTCCCTGTTGAGGCTTTCTTTGCCGTACTTAATAAAAACAGGAGAAGAAAGCTTTCCGTTTTTTTGTTACCTGCTTTAGTCATCATTCTTCAGGCCTTATTTTATACGATGCTTGGAGCAAATGTCTGGGACCACAGGAAAGCCCTCTTTGCAACCTGCATTCTTACCGCGTTTGTCCTGAGGGAGGTTTCCTTTGAAAGTGAGGATCAGGGCTGATGATGAGCGCATGTATTACAATTTTATTTGAGATCCTGATGCCTCTTTTAATTGGGGCATTCTTTGGGCTGCCTTCAAATAAAACTGCATGTGAAAGTAAAACGGCAGGGGGGGAAAAAAGCAGCGGCCTGCTTCTTACTCTTGCAAGGGCTTACGCCTTCGGACAGATCCTTCTTTTTGCCATATTTGAGCCCATAGCTGTTTTTGGTGTTTTAAAAGATCAGGAAATGCCTTTTATCATAAAGACATTTCTTGCAGCATCTGCTGTCATAACTATCTTTTTCTGGATACTTATCATCTCAAAAAAACTCCCTGATATGAAAGGCTTAGTAAAAAGCGGCTTTGACAAACCATCTGTTTTTGGGATCCTCGCCTTTTTGATTTTTCTTTTTATGATCGTAATGTCATTTATCATGACATACACCGACGGAGACGATGCCTTCTATATCACCGTGGCCGCAGATGCCGCAAGCTCCGACTCGCTCTATGCAAAGAATCCCTATACCGGTTTTGCGACAACTCTTCTTTTCAGATATATATTTGCTCCCTTCCCCTTGTGGATCTCTTTCCTTTCCAAGGTGAGCGGAATGAACGTCTCAGCCCTTGCCCATACGTTCTTCCCCTGGAGCATGATCCTTCTTTCTTTTGCGGTCATGTACATTATCGCCGATATGGTAACTGATGGAGACAGGAAAAAAAGAGGAGCGTTTATGTTCTTTGCTTCGCTGCTTGTTATGTTCGGGGATTACTCAATCTATTCAGCATCCAATTTTCTCCTTGCAAGGTCCAGACAGGGAAAGGCGGCTTTGGCAACATTTGTCATCCCCTTCCTTTTTATGATCCTTTATTCTTCGTTTAAGGAAATGGAAGAAATGGGGAAGATCTCCTTTAAAAATCTTCTTTTTATCTGTGCATCGGGTTTTTCCGCAGCTCTTTGTTCCACCATGGGCGGGGCGCTTGTGATTTCCTTTACCGGCCTGAGCGCTTTAATGATGGCTTTTACTTATAAGAAGATAAAATATCCGTTCTTTGCGGTTTTATCGTCCGTTCCAAGCATCGCTTTTGCGGTTTTGTATATGGTCATGAGGTGAGATGGACAGCTTTGCAACTATTTTAAAAGTAATAAAGGATTATATGGGAACCGGCTTTGTTACGGTTTTGTTCCTTATTGCCCTTGCATATGCTGCCATATTTGAAAAGGACAGGGTCAAAAGGTGCTTTTTTGTGTACATGCCTGCCATGATGATCCCTGTTTTCCTTTGTCCGGTATTTTTTAAGATATACGGTCTTTTTTCCGAAGGAGTCACATATTACAGGATCCTGTGGCTTATCCCTGAGATCCCTGTCATAGCTTATTCTATGAGCCATCTTGTGATGAGCTTTAAGGGGAAGGCAAGAGTCTTCTGCGTGTTTTTGTGTACCCTGCTTGTAATATTTTGCGGGAAACTCATGTACCTGGATACGTACATGATCCCTGCCGATAATATCTATCACATGCCAAAGTATGTTGTGGATATATGTGATGCCCTCCATGTGGACGGAAGAGAGGTGCAGGTCCTTGTTCCCGATGAGATGCAGCAGTTTGTCAGACAGTACGATCCTTGTATATGCATTCCCTACGGACGTGAGTATATGATGGGTCTTACCCTTGAGTCCGATGAGATAAGGGATGCCATGAGCGAGACCCCCAGGGATCCGGAGAAGATCGGAAGACTCTGCGTCTACAGATATGTCCACTATATAGTGGTGCCTGAGAGCATGAGATTTGAGAAAAGCCTTGTCTACTACGACGAATATATGACGATTGACGGATATGTGATCTATAAGAATATGTATCTGGATACGGATGTATGATAAGGGACGCGGGACGGGGCAGCCTTAAAGGGCATCGGAATTGAGATATTGCCCCGAAAATGATATAATATCACGGATTATGGGTATATATTTTATAAACAGAAAAAATAAGGGTGATTCGGGGTCTTCGGGCGCCGATCTTGCCGCATTTGAAAATAATATAGTGGACCTGGACAAGACCGGTGTAATGCCGGAACTTAACGAAGGATTCTGGGATGAACCCCCTGCAAAAGTGGATGATGATTTCGACGCCAAGTATGCGGATGAAGAGGAAGAATACTACACCGAAGAGATTGTGACATCCGGGCTTGAGGAAATAGGTGAGTATACCGAAGAGCAGCCTGCAGAGGAAGATATTGTTGACCAAGAGGAGTATTCCGAGGGAGATTACGACGATTACTCAGATGAGGTATATGAGGAGTCTGAAGAATCCGTGACCGGAGAACTGCCTCAGGCAGGAGAGAAATACTACACACAGGAACTTGCCACCTCAAATCTTGAACCGGCAGGTGAGGTTACAGGGGAGTTTGCTACCTCGAATCTCGAGCCTGTAGGGGACTATACTGAGGATTTTGCCACTTCCGAATTTGAGGCGGTAGGCGAATATACAGAAGAGATAGTAGTCGAGTCAGACGAAACCGATGATGAAGGCTTTTCTGATGATGCGGAGAATCCGGAAGATGACTATGAAAGTGAAGACGACGGGTACGTAAATTATGATGCTACCGCTCCCATAGTACTCAATGCTCCTTTGGTTGATGATTATGAGGATTCTTCCGAACCGGATGACTATGACTCCTACGATGAGCCTGAAGCCTCTCCTGCAGAAGATGAGTACGTTGATCTTGACAGGAATGTTAACGAGTCTACGAAACGTGAAAAGAAGAAAATAAATCTGCCCTCAAAGGGTATGATCTTCAAGATATCCGTGATAGCAGCTGCCTGCATTTTGCTGGCGGCGCTTGGTGTGTCTGCCCTGGTAAACAGAAAGCCTGCAGAAAGCGCAGCGTCAACCGGAACCTATGTCAATGGAATCTATGTTAACGAAACCATGCAGGGAGCCGGAAGCGAGATATCCGAAATAGATATGATCGGGGAGAGAGGCCTTGTAGCTGCTCTAGATGCAAGGGTGGCGGCTATGGCTGCAGCAGAAACGCCTGCCCCCGGTGAGATCACCGTGGACAACGATTACGGCGAGACTGTATTTACCACCTCAACAAGCGTGGGCATCGAACTTGTAACCGTTAAATCGGATCTTAAGATAAAATTCCTGAATTCCGGAACCGGCAAGCTGATCCCCAATGTTCCTTTTAAGGTTACCGTAACCGATCCTTCGGGTAAAAAGAGTGAATGGTCCGATGATGACCTTGACGGCATAATCTATAAGACTTCTCTTGCCGAGGGAAAGTACACCGTCCACGTTGACGCTCTTGACGGAGATAAATATGCCGGATATTCATGGCCTTCCGACAAGACGGCAAATGTCAGAAATACCATTGCTTATTCAAGCGTCAATGTTAGGGATGAAGTCAAAAATGCCAATCAGGTAAACGAAGCGGCTGAGGATACCGCAAGCAGAGGAGGAACATCCCAGCTTTCGAATAATGATACCGTGGCATTTGTGGAAAGTACCACCTCCACCGAGTACAAGGAGATCGGAAAAGATTCCATAACCGTGGTCACGGGCACCATAGTCGGCGGAACAGAGAATAATCAAAACACCGATAATAACCAGAGTACCGAGAATAATCAGAACACTGAAAACATTCAGAATACTGAAAACAATCAGAATACTGAGAATAACCAAAGCACCGAAAATAACCAAAATAGCGAAAACAAAGAACCCGAGCCTCAAAAGCCTGCAGAAAAGCCCACCGTTAAGCTTACTCTTTCCCAGTCATCGCTGAAAGTAACGGCGGGTCAGACGTCATCCTTTACCGCATCGGTGGAAGTTACCGTAGCACCCGGAACGGAAATAAAGGCTTCGTCTTCGGATTCTTCTGTTGCTTCCGTTTCCGTATCTGACAAGACCATTACCGTAAAGGGTGAAAAGGCCGGAAGCTGTGAGATCACTGTCACAGCAACGACCACCACAAATGATACCGTAAAGGAAACAGCCACCGCTTCTGGAAAATGCACTGTTACCGTTGAAGCGGCAATTGCCGGCAATGCTCCTTTAAAGGATAAGTCCGGAAATGATGTTTATGTGCTTGAGGACGGAAAATACCGCAAGGCCACATATGCGGATCTTTCCAAATTCGACAAGTTTTATATAGTATCCGGAACAAAATATACCGGATGGCAGACCATAGGCGGAGCCACATATTATTATGATAAGGACGGTAAGCCCGTCACCGGCACCCAGGTCATACAGGGCGTTACATACCAGTTCGGCTCTGACGGAAAAATGGTCTCCACTTCCGGAGTACTGGGTATCGATGTTTCCAAGTGGCAGGGAAATATTGACTGGAACGCGGTAAAGGCAGCAGGCGTACAGTATGTTATCATCCGTGTGGGATACAGAGGCTCCACCGCAGGTGCCCTTATAGATGACTCCAAATTTGCTTCAAACATTCAGGGAGCCAAGGCAGCGGGACTGGGCGTCGGAGTATACTTCGTGACCCAGGCTGTCAACGATGTAGAGGCTGTCTACGAAGCATCCATGGTACTTGACAGGATAAAGGGCTACAGCCTTGAATATCCCGTTTTCCTCGATGTTGAACCCAGCGGAGGAAGAGGCGACAAGATCGACAAAGCAACAAGGACCGCAGTATGTATAGCGTTCTGCGAGACAATAAGAAATGCCGGCTACACTCCCGGAATATATGCCAACAAGACATGGTTCGAGACCAAGATGAATACACCGCAGCTTTCATCCTATAGGATCTGGGTCGCACATTATTCATCCGTATGCGGATATACCGGAAGATATGATTACTGGCAGTATACAGATAAAGGCAGGATAGCAGGCGTCAGCGGTAACGTGGACCTTGACCTTAAGTACACCTGATAAACAGCGAACGATATATCAGTATAAAGGAGATTAAATATGAGAACTTATCTTGTCACAGGCGGTGCGGGCTTTATCGGCTCCAACTATATCCACTATATGTTCAAAAAATACGGAGATGAGATCCGCATTATAAATGTGGATGTACTGACATATGCCGGAAACCTTGAAAATCTCAAGGATATCGAAGACCGTGATAACTATACCTTTATCAGGGCTGATATCACCGACCGTGATGCCATCAAAAAGATCTTTGACGAGAACGACATCGACAGGGTGGTTCATTTTGCAGCAGAAAGCCATGTTGACAGAAGCATCAAGGATCCCGATACCTTCGTAAGGACCAATGTCCTCGGAACAGCCATCATGCTTGCCTGCGCAAGAAATGCCTGGGAAAAGGAAGACGGCAGCTATCCCGAAGGAAAGAAGTTCCTTCACGTATCCACGGATGAGGTTTACGGATCCCTTCCCGAGGATGAGAATGCATTTTTCTATGAGACCACTCCCTACAGCCCTCACAGTCCCTACTCTGCAAGTAAGGCAGGAAGCGACATGCTTGTAAGGGCATATATGGATACATATCATTTCCCCGCAAATATAACCAACTGCTCCAATAACTACGGCCCTTACCAGTTCCCGGAAAAGCTCATTCCCCTTATGATCAACAATGCACTTAAGGGGCAGAAGCTTCCCGTATACGGTGACGGCAAAAATGTACGTGACTGGCTCTTTGTGGAGGATCACGCCAAGGCCATCGACATGGTTCAGGAAAAGGGAAGACTTTTCGAGACATACAATGTCGGCGGACATAATGAGAAGCAGAATATCGAGATCATCCATACCATACTTGAAGTTTTAAGGGAAGAACTTCCCGATTCCGATCCCAGGAAGGCTAATATCACTGAAGACCTTATAACTTATGTCGAGGACAGAAAGGGTCATGACAGAAGATATGCCATAGCTCCCGACAAGATCAAGTCCGAGATAGGCTGGGAGCCTGAGACCATGTTCAAGGAAGGCATCAGAAAGACCATCAAGTGGTATTTTGACAATCTTTCATGGATGGAAAATGTAACCAGCGGAGATTATCAGAAGTACTACGAGAATATGTACGGAGACAGAAAAGAGATCTGAGAAAAGGAGACCGGATATGAAAGGTATCATTCTTGCGGGTGGAAGCGGAACAAGACTCTACCCATTAACAAAAGCAATCTCAAAGCAGATAATGCCTGTCTATGACAAGCCCATGATCTATTATCCGCTTTCGATCCTTATGCTGGCGGGTATAAGGGATGTACTGATCATATCAACTCCAAGGGATCTTCCCGTTTTTGAAGATCTTCTGGGAAAAGGCGACCAGCTTGGAATGCATTTTGAATATGCCATCCAGGACCAGCCCAGGGGACTTGCGGACGCGTTTATCGTAGGAAGAGAATTTATCGGCGATGATGCCGTTGCTCTCATCCTCGGAGATAACATCTTCTACGGCCAGAGCTTTTCAAAGATCCTTAAGACCGTCGCTGACCGCACAGAAAACGAAAAGGGTGCAACGATCTTCGGATACTATGTAAGGGATCCCAGAGAGTACGGCGTCGTTGAATTTGATGAGAACGGAAAGGCTATCTCCATCGAGGAAAAGCCTGCAAATCCCAAGAGCAATTACGCAGTTCCGGGTCTTTATTTTTACGACAATGATGTTGTTGATATCGCCGCAAATGTAAAGCCCTCCGCAAGAGGCGAGATAGAGATCACTTCAGTCAATAACGAGTATCTTGAGAGAGGCACTCTGCATGTAGAGACCCTTGGAAGAGGCTTTGCATGGCTTGATACCGGAAATCACGACAGCCTTCTTGACGCTGCAGACTTCGTAAGTGCATTCCAGAAAAGACAGGGACTTTATATTTCCTGCATCGAAGAGATCGCGTTTAAGAGAGGGTTTATCGATAAGGATCAGCTCATCAAACTTTCCGAGCCCCTTATTAAGACCGCTTACGGTCAGTACTTAAGAGAGGTGGCAAATGGACTCTAGGTCCAGACTCCTTACAATTTTCGGATGCCTCGGAGCGGTTGCACTGATACTGCTCATTGTGGTGCTTATTGCGGATGGAAACGGAAAGACAGGCAGAGGTGCTGCCGGGCAGGTTTCGGATACGGGAAGCATTGAAAGCCCCGTAAATGCGGATGGCGCAGCATCTGATGGCACTGTTTCAGATGGCATGTCTCAGAGTATGCAGGCAGCACCTGCCCAGAAAAGCGCATCCGAGGGAAGACTTATCGGAGATAACCCTTCTGCATTTTTGTATGATGATTCCTTTTTTGACGTAGTCCACAGTGCCGCTTTTGATGCGGCAATGGA
>CAMPAP010000117.1 GCA_946631935.1 uncultured Lachnospiraceae bacterium
ACGGTTTTAACAATGATCTTAAACATACGGCCGGCGTTCTCTCAATGGCACGTTCCATGTTCCCGGATTCCGCAGGAAGCCAGTTCTTCCTCATGCATAAGGACTCACCCCACCTTGACGGTGACTATGCCGCCTTCGGAAAAGTCATCGAAGGAATGGAAGTGGTAAACAAGATCGCAGAGACCGAGACCGATTATAACGACAGGCCTTTAAAGCCCCAGATAATGAAAACCGTAACCGTCGAAACCTTCGGAACGGATTACCCCGAACCCGAAAAGCTTCCGGACAGATAAATTTACCGGTAAGTAAACGCATACACATTTAAAGCAAAACCCCTTTCGTCAGATCTTGTCCGACAAAAGGGGTTTTCATCATTTTTCCCGAAGCGGTTTTTACCCGGTTACTTTACCGAAACTCTACCCTTATCTGCCTGCTTGACTTCAGCATTTTTAGAAACAGACTTTCTTTCATGAGCAGGTTTTTTCTGCTTCATATCCGCATCCACTTCCTTTTTGAGGTCTTCAAAGCTTTTCTTTACGGAGTTAAAATCACTTTTTTTCGCATTTCCGTTATTTGCAGCATTCACATTGTTTGCTTCCTTTGCCGCAGCAACCGGTTTATATGTGTATGTTGCATTCATGATGCCATCAAATTTTTTGTTGGCCTCGATCTGCTTTTTCAGACTGATACGATAGTATTCAGCTTCATTTGCCAGATCCTTGGCTCCCTTAAGTCTGTCCCTTCCTGCAAATGACAGCGCAGAGTCTCCCTTTTTCTCCACATATGTACCGGAAAGAGTCTTGACGCTTTCGGTGAGCTGCATGACTTCCGTTGCTTTCTGTGTCCACTGTTCAGATGACTTATCCTTTATAGCGTTAAGTTCCTGCTTTCCCCTTTGAAGTGCCTCTGCTGCTTCACGAAGCTCTTTATGTTCTTCGGTTTCTTTTCCGTGCTCTTTACCCCATCCGCCGAAGATAAATGATCTTTGTGTGTCGAATTTCTTCAAGGCAGTATCGATCTTGCTTCCGTCCGGACAATGTACGGCACCGCGCTGGGCTGCTAAAGGCTCGTCATTTAGTATGCCTCTCTTTTCGGCGCCCTTCATATGGTTTCCGTAATAGTTGATACTGTTATCCGCCCATTCACTTAAAGCCGCATTACCCGCTTTATCGGCTTCGGTCTTCAAATCCTTCAGAGCTTTCAGATAATTATTCGGAGTGGTCTTACTCTTTGGATCCGATGCTGCGATCACCTTATCTATTTCAGTTTTAAGATTATCGGAAATGTTCGGATCCTTATCCTTAAGAGCGGTGAGTTCGGTGCCCATTGTGGACATGACATCTATCATATCCTGAATGGAGTTTGAGAGTGCTTCTCTTCTTGCGTTCAGGGAATATTTTCCGAATTCAAAGACCTGCTTTTTGCAAAGTTCCTTTAGCCGAACTATTTGCTTTCCGTATTCTCCGTCCTTGCTATATGCTTTCTGTAACCTTTCTTTTTCGTTTTCCCAATCTTTTATGTCCTGTTCACGCTTTCTGTTGAGTCGGTCAAGTTCAGCTTTATCGGCCATGTTCTGGTCGACCTCCGGAAACTTTTTTTCAACAAATTTTAACTTGCCTGCTATTTTTTCATATTCAGCGTAATATTTGTCGATCTTGTCGGCAACATTTTCAGCCCACTGTTTTCTTGCATTTTCATCTGCGCCTTCGGGAGGGAGATTATATACAGCTTCCTTCAATTCATTCTTCTTCTCAATGAATGAACGGGTATTTGTACATGCTTTTTCGATGATCGGGCTTATATTATCCAAAGTAGTCGCAATGCCGCGAAGAACGTTGTACTCCTCTATACCTTCAGGCGGAAAGCCTGCTCTAAGATAGCTCCTGTAAATATTGAACGCCTCGATATTTCCCTCAAGACTTCTGCGGGTGCCTCCCTTTATGGTATCCGTAAACTGCTCTTTAAGATTATTGAACATCCTCAATGTGACAGGGTCATCCGCACTGGCTTCCATGGCCTTGCGCATCTGAGCTTCAGTCTGGTCCAGTCTCTCTAAGATCTTATTTCTGAGAGCCTCTTTCCTTTCAGGATCCACCTCATCCATCGTCAAGAGGTTTTCAATAGCTATCAGGGAATTTTTATAATCCATTCCTGCCTGGGTATAATTCACAAAGTTCACCCTGTCGGCAGATTCCTGCAGCTCTTCTTTGGTATAAACAGCATGCTCCTGGTCAGCCCTGGGAATAAAAAAGGTATTACCTTCAAAATCATCCTCAGGAAAATCTTCGGGAAATTGTAACTGCTTTTGCCCATTTACTTCCACAGAATCAACGATCTTGGGAGTGAAAGCAAAATTTGCCCACTTTCCTTCAATTCCGACACCGGGATACTTCTTCATAAGGATGGATGCTGCATCGGTGATGGCGAGATCTCTGGTCTGTATTCCCTCAAGGCCATGTATCATATACTCCACCATGGCACGCTGTACTGTTCCTTCAGGATACAGTCCCTGCTCGATTCCGGTTTTCAGGACATCAAGGGATTCGTTGATAAATTTATCAATATTATTGGCTCTTAAAAAATCCTCCGGAACGAATGCGGATTTAGGAGTGCTTAATTCATATTTTCCGGGATGTTCATCCGATTCCTCACACAACACTCCCTCTTCATCTACGGGTTTGTCGGATAATATCCTGGTGCAGTTTTTTACCTTTATGGCTATCTGGTGTGCGATCTCCGCTGCGGGAGTTCCGTAAAGCATAGCATAGAAATTTGATGTGGCTGCTGCAAAAGAAGTAAAATTCGTAACGTCTATTTTTGTTTTTTTCATATCTTCATCTCCTTTGAATCGGTACCGGTAAAAGCTCCGGATCAATGTATTATTCAGATCATGCCATAATTATATACGGGCAAGTGTAACAAAAGTGAAACAACGACCCGTTCATATTTTGTTAACAGATTATTTTCCGATTGTTAAACCGGAAAACACTGTTTATACACTATTTTCAAATATTATAATCTTACAGAATAACAAAATGTTCACTTGTTTAATAATCTTTTTCATAATAATGCCGGGTATCAGCTGATACCCGGCATCCTCCCTTTTATGGGGCTTTTATTATTTTGCGACTCTTATATCTATTGCTCTTTTGTTGTTGATTATCTCAACCTTTTCATGAACACCACCGTCCTCACCGTCAAGAGTCCATGCGGTCTCTTCTCCTGTAATACTTATATGTCCGGATCTGAATGTTATGATATTCTCGGATGCTTCGGTATTGCCGCTTGCTATGGCACCTAAGAGCTGCAAAGGCTCGATGCCGTTTTTTATCTCCGTGATAAGAGTGACTTCAAATATTCCGTCTCCGAGATCCACATTTTCTCCGGTAATGCCCTTGATGCCCCCGACACTTATGGAGTTGGTGATCATGCCAAAAATAAAATTATCCTCTATGACACTTCCGTCATATTCTATTCTCATATGGTAGGGTCTGATCTTACCCATGCTCTTTACGCCTTCGATCAGATATGCCGAATGTCCCAACGCATTCTTCATATCCTGGTCCGTGGAATAACTGACCTCCGTAAAAGCACCGAATGCCGCAACATAAACAAAGGCTTCCTTGTTAAACAGACCTACATCGACAGCCCTGTTTTTGCCTTTAACGATGATCTCCGCAGACTTGACCATATCACGGGGAAGCGCAAGGGAACTGGCAAAATCGTTGGTAGATCCCGCCGGTATGTACCCTAAGGGAGAACGGCTTTCATTTTTCATCATACCCTTGACGGTTTCGTCCAGGGTTCCGTCTCCGCCGCAGCATACTATGATATCGTAATCCTGCTCTCTTTCGGCAGCGAGCCTTTCAGCATCTCCTGTCCTTCTGGTGGGGGCTATCGTTATCTCATATCCGCCCGCGGCAAAAATATCCAGGATATCCGCAAGCTCTGCTCGTACCCTTCCTCTCCCTGCTTTTGGATTGTAGATAAAAAGCATTTTCTTCATAGGACTATTTTCCGTCAAAAGCAGGGTAAAAGCAAGTTATTTTGTTTTACGACCGCCGCGTGGGACATTATTACCCTGAAGGTTGTTATTCCGGGCATTATTCTGAGCATTGTTCTGGGCATTTACATTATTGTTCTGATTAAGAGTTCTGCGGTCACGTGGCCGGGCTGCATTATTTATGGTATTGGCATGACGGGGACCGGCTGCATTGTTCACGGAATTTTCCTCACGGATCAGATCGTTTATTCCAACTCTGTTCTGCTGGTTATTTCCTGCAGCAGGTACGTTATTATGCACCTTGGGCAGATTGTCTGCAACTACAAGTCCGTTATTCATTGCAGCAGCCACGGCAGCAGAAGGCTTTCCGACTCCTTCAAGATTTCTAAGTCTGTTCAGACTTATCTGATCCTCATTTGCACGGTAATCATTGGCCTCAAATGCATACTGGTCATAAAGATGTTCATCTGTAAGAGACAACATGTAAAAAGCACATAGTCTTCTTGTTTCTGACTTTCCGTGTAATTTTGATGCTTTTCCAAGTCCTGTATGATCAAGATAATCCTTTGACCTGCCGGCAAGGATTTCTTTTGCAGCACTGAGTTCACTGTCATTTTTTGCATTTACACAGTCATCGAGGGCTCTCATCATATTTGTATACTCGGTAGAATTACCGTGTCCGAAATATGCATGATCAAGTTCCTGCATATTGGTCCTTAAGTCAAGGAACTTCCCTCGTTCATCAACAAATGCATTATAGCGCTCTTCCATCTCACGCTGTGCATTTGCAATATCAGCCGCTAAAGCCTCTTCTTTTTGTCTTGTTACCTCAGCCGCCCTGTTTTTGGCTTCTTCAACATGATCGGGATCGAAGATGCCAAGAACCTTTATGGCTTTTTCGTAAAGAACATGATTTTTTCCGAGAGCCCCGACAAATGCTGCCAGATTGGTTTCAAGTTCGGTCTTCATTCCTTCGAATATGCCCTCAAAGACTCCGCTTATATTTTCCGGCTTCTCTGCCATCATTTCAAGGGCATTCCAGATAGCCTTTCCGCGAGGGGGAAGATCCTTTTCCTTGATCTTTCCCATCTCATCATGAAGAGCCTTAATGTCATTTTTATTCTCTTCGCTTAATGATCTGAGATATTCTATCATTGGAAGAGTCGTCTCACGTTCTCTTGCAGCTTCAGGCTCAAGGATCTCAAGCGCCTTCTCCACTCCCTTTAAGGCCTTGTCGATCAGCACATCATAAATCCGGTCAGGCAGCTGAATGTCCTTAAGCAGCTCTCCTGCTTTTTTTAATGCCTCATAGGACTGGAGATAGATGAGCTGTCCATCGGGTTTAAGCTGCGCCTTATCTCCCAATGCGCTTCTGCCGGCAAGGATATCTTTCATGTGAGTATAAAACAACTGGTCTTCACCGGTAACGGCCTCGAGAGTAAACAGATCCTCATACACATCTTCAGGGCCTGCCCAGCCGTGAGCAAGAGCCTCTTTCGCCCGCTCCGCGCCCTGAATACGTAATTCTATGTTTTCAATTCTCGTCCTGTACCGGTCAAGAAACTTTCTCTGTTCATCGCTCAAGCCCTCAACACCGCCATCGAGAGACCTGACCTGATGTCCGATCTTTTCATCCAGACCGGCAATGAGAAGTTTCAGGCGTTCTGCCTTTCCCTTGTCCTCATATGTACCTTCATTTTTGCGAAAACGGCTAAGTTCGTCACCTATTGACTCATTTAATTTACCGTCACCGTTAAACCTGCAGTCAAACAGCTGGCTTAAAAGCTCTATATCAGATTCCGATGTATAACCGAGTTCGCGGACATCCTTTAAAAATCCGGCTTTTTCGTCTTCATTATTTTCACGTAAAACCTCATCTTTGATCTTTTCTAAAGCCTCACTGATGGTGCTCCACTGGTCACTATATCCGTCTATGCCACAGTCCGTTTTTACTTCGGACACTATACTGTGCTTGTAGGCCGCTTTTTTATCGGGAGTAATGGGAACATCAACAAGCCTCTGCATGATACTCCCGGCTTTTTCTATCGACTGTGCATGACTGTCTATGAATTCCTGATCCTCCAGGTTGGAATGATGGAAAATGCCGGCTCCCCAGCCTTCAAATATGGCATCCAGGAGAATTGAGTCCTTCTCAGGGTCCCAGCCGTTTCCATACATCTTAGCCTTAAATTCGGCCCTTGTATAAATCTTTCCACCTATCATCACGGTGGGGATCTCTGTTTTCACGTCATCGGGATGTCCCTCTATTCCCACGGCATCGCTGATAAAGAGGAAGTATTTATCAAGTTCCCTCTCAGCCTCTTTAGCGTCATTTTTTACCTTTTCGCTGGAAGACGGAAGGGCCATAACTTCCGGAACAAGAGCATCATAGTAAGTCTTTCCGTCCTTTCCTTTTTTAGACAAAAAGCCCTTAAGGCCGTCCAGGATCTCAAGATTCTGCTTTATATATTCATCATCTTTTTTATCAAAAAAATCCTTAAGTACCTCTGCGTATTTTCTCGCTTCCGCAGCATCATCAGCCTCAAGCTTACCTGCAAGCTTGAGCAGGGACTCTCCGGTTTTGGTAAAATAATCATGCTGATACTCTGAGATATTTTTTTCTTTCTTCTTATAATCTTCAACAGTTCTTGGCATTATATGATTCCTCCCGTTTATTCAATCTGCATTTAACTGTTTTTCGCATTCTGATACAGATCTATCATATCCGGAAGTCATCTTAACAGATAAAACGTAGCAAAAGCGAAACAGAAAAAAAAGGCAGCGGATTTTTTTCCGCTGCCTTTCATTATTGCCTTTTTCGATCTTTGTCTTTATCTGTTTTCGCTTTATTATGCCATAGCACCTGTAAGAAATCCTTCCATTGCACTCATGGCATCATTTTCATCACTGCCATCACATTTGATCATAAGCTCATCGCCTTCATCGATGGTTATGCTCATCATTCCCATAATGGACTTGGCATTTACCTTTCTCTCTCCGGACTCGATGTAGATGATGCTGTCATACTTGCTGGCTTTCTGTACCAAAAGCGCTGCAGGTGATGCGGAAAGATTCTTGGACATTTTTACGTTTACGGTTCTGGTGATCATAAAATCCTCTCCTCCGGCCTGTCTTCCCCCAAAGAGCAAAGCCTATTTTTAGATTTTCCCCTATCCCATAAACGGCGCCCCGAGCCGTTATCTGCTGATCCGTGTGCCTGATCTTTATGATCCGGACTCTCTTTTCTCCCGTGCCAGTTCACTGAGACGGGCCAGCCTGTGATTGATCCCCGATTTTCCCACCGGAGGATCCATCAAAGCTCCCAATTCCAAAAGCGTTGCATCCGGATATTCAAGCCTTCCGTATGCCGCCTCCCTTAAAGGATCCGGCAGCCTCTCAAGCATTCCGCAGTCTTTAAGATATCTGATATCCTCAAGCTGTCTGGCCGCTGCCGTTACAGTCTTTCTGATATTGGATGTCTCACAATTCACCCGGCGGTTTACCGTATTACTGACATCCCTGTAGATCCGGCGGTTTTCGAATTCCATGTAGGAAGATGCGGCTCCCATGACATTCAGCAGTTCGCCTATCATCTCACCTTCCTTGATATAAACCACCGTCTCATCCCTTCGGACGGTCTTCCGTGCAATGATCTCAAAATCAGCGCAGATCCTGACTATCTGGTCGGCCTTGTCGCTGTTGTCACATACGAATTCAAGGTGATATCCTTTGCCGGGATCGCTTACGGATCCGGCGGAAAGAAACGCTCCTCTTAAAAAAGCTCTTCTGCAGCATGCATTTTTGAGAAGAACTTCGTCAACCGCTCCGCCTAAGTCACCCATGCACCCGGCAAAAGAAATAAAACTCTCATCGGACTGCTTCGGCGACTTCCCTATATTAAATGTTATTTCAAGTAAAGTAAAGCCCTTTTTTATAAGAGATGATCCGAGGCCCTTAAAGCCTATACAGACATTTCCCTCTGAATCAGCCCCGATATTACCCGCAAAATGCATTATTGCGGACAATTCAGCCAGTCTGCAGTGCCTGGCTTTGGGGATCACTTCCGAAAGCTCTTCCTTTACGTCAGAAGAAAAGGACATATCTTTCTCCCTTTTTGGTATTTCGGAACCTCCGGCATCAAAGCTGCTCTTTTACATCCCTGTGAGTCAGTTTAAAACCGATATCCTCTCTTGCCTTCATCCTCTCATACAGGGCATTTGCAAGAGTTACGGACCTGTGCTTTCCGCCCGTACAGCCTATGGCTACAACAAGATTGTACTTGCCCTCCTTGACATAGTTGGGCATAAGGAACTCAAGCATATCCTCCAGTTTATCCAGAAACTGTCCGGTCTCCTCAAACTGACACACATAATCCCGCACTTCCTTATCAAGTCCGGTCTTAGTCTTGAGTTCCTCTATGTAGAAAGGATTGGGAAGAAATCTTACGTCAAAAACAAGGTCTGCGTCGGTAGGGATCCCGTATTTAAACCCGAAAGAAATGATATTTACATTAAGATTGCTGTACTTTTCATTTTTGCGGAAGATGGAATCAAGTTCCGCCTTGAATTCCCTTGTAAGAAGATTTGATGTATCTATGACATAGCTTGCCTGTTTCCTTATGGGTTCAAGCTCTTTACGTTCTTTTTTGATACCCTCCTCCAATGTTCCGTCACCTGCAAGAGGGTGTATCCTTCTTGTTTCCTTATATCTGCGAATCAGAGTCTTGTCCGATGCTTCAAGGAAAAGCACTTCCGTCTCATGACCGTTTGACCGGAGGCTTTTTATCACCTGGGTGAAATTCTTGACCGATCCCGCTGTCCTTATATCGATCCCCAGTGCCACCTTATTGTATTCATTACCCGGCTGGGCAAGGAGTTCGACAAACTGGTCCACAAGGCCTGCAGGCATGTTGTCTATGCAGTAAAAGCCCATATCCTCCAGCATCTTCATGCCGGTTCTTTTACCGCTTCCGCTCATTCCGGTTATTATAACGATCCGCATAAAAGTATCCTTATCTGAATCTCTTGGGTTGTCCCAAAACTATCAGTTCCGTTTCAAGCATGATACCGCTGGCTTTGTACACGGTTCTCTTGATATGGCCTATAAGTGTCGTGATATCCGACGCCGTTGCATTTCCCTTATTGATGATAAATCCGCAATGCTTCGGAGAAACCTGTGCACCGCCTACTCCAAATCCGGAAAGACCTGCAGCTTCTATAAGCCTTCCGGCACTGTCGCCTTTGGGATTTCTGAAAATGCTTCCCGCATTGGGAAATTCAAGAGGCTGTTTTTCGTGGCGGGTTCTTGAAAATTCCTGTATCTTAGCGCTGATCTCTTCGGAATCTCCTGGTTCAAGACCAAATACAGCTTCCAGGACGGTATATTTTTTTTCAAAAAACAGACTGCTGCGGTATTTAAAATTAAGTTCATAGGGCCTTAAGGTCAATTCCTCTCCGGCGGTAGTAAGTGCCCTGACCTTTTTTACTATCTTACTGACCTCGGATCCGAAACATCCGGCGTTCATCTTGATGGCGCCGCCTACAGTTCCCGGAATACCGCATGCAAATTCCATTCCGCTGAGGGAATATTCCGCTGCCATTCTTGCGGTTTTGGCGATGGATGCTCCTCCTCCGCAGACAGCCTCATTTCCCGAAAATTCTATCTTTTCAAAATCACCCTTGAGCATAATGGCGACACCGGTGTAGCCTTTATCTTCCACAAGGATATTGGTTCCGTTTCCGAGAATTATGTAGGGAAGATACTCCCTCCTTACGACCTTGAGAACCCTCCTGAGTTCATCCAGATTGTGAACTTCCACCATGCAAAGGGCGCATCCCCCCGCATGAAATGACGTGTAATCAGACATCGGCTGATCCGGATGTATATACTGTTCCTCAATATTCTGTTCGATCAGATAAGTAAATATTTCCAGCCCGGTCATGGCCAGTTATCCTCCAAATCCTCATTTGGTATATGATCTATGACAAAACCATTCCCGCACAGCCATAGATACCGGCATCGTTTCCGAGCTTTGCCAGAGCAAATTTTGCGCCCTTGCAGGGAGGGAACGCGGTGGCCTTAAACTCAGGCTCCACAAATCCGAGAAGCATCTCACCCGCCTTGGAGACTCCGCCTCCTATAACGAAAATTTCCGGATTGACAACATCTGCGATATTTGCAAGTCCCTTTCCCAGATATTTTCCGAATTTTTTTGCAACCTCTTCGGCAACCTCATCGCCTTCCTTTACAGCATCAAATACAGCCTTGGCATCTATGGTCTCCACATTTCTTAAAGACGACGGTTTATCATCCTCCGCAAGTCTTCTTTTTGCAAGTCTTGTTATTCCGGTAGCAGATGCATACTGTTCGAGACATCCTGTATGTCCGCAATTGCATTTTTCGGTTTCCTCATCGTCCACCTTCATATGCCCTATCTCTCCGGCAGCTCCTGTAGATCCCGCAAGAAGTTTTCCCCCAAGGATTATTCCGCCGCCTACTCCCGTTCCAAGGGTTACGGCCACAACGTTTGCATATCCCTTGCCACCGCCTGCATACATTTCGCCGAAGGCTGCAACATTTGCATCATTGGCTGCCACTATCTTTATGCCGGGCAGTTCCTTTTCCATAAGTTCCTTGAGATTAAGGGGACCCCAGCCCAGATTAACGGCTCCGCCGGGCATCATGCCTTTATCATCCACAGCTCCGGGAGCGCCGACTCCGACTCCTGTCACATCCGAAGAAGAGATATTTTTTTCTTCCATTTTGCTCTTGATGGAACCGCACACATCGGGGATTATGTTTTTCCCGCCATCCGTCTTATCCGTAGGTATCTCCCACTTTTCCACAAGTTCCATGGTATCAGTGAAAAGACCCATCTTAACCGTGGTTCCGCCTATATCAACGCCAAATACATACTTCATTATGAATCACCATCCTCTTCTTCGTCTGCATGCTTCCTTGCAAGTGAATCCTGAACTCTCTTGTAAAGCTCCTGTGCCGCGTTGTATCCCATCTGCTTCTGACGGTAGTTGACCGCTGCGGTTTCGCAGATAACGGCAAGGTTCCTTCCCGGTCTGACCGGGATGTTGTGGCACACAACCTTTACTCCCAGATATTCAGTGGACTCTTCTTCAAGACCGAGCCTGTCATAATCCTTATCCTTGTTCCAGTCTTCAAGCCTGATGACAAGGTCGACCTGCTGTGAATCCTTGACGCTGGACGCACCGAAAAGTGCCTTTACATCCACTATTCCGATACCTCTCAGTTCTATGAAATGCTTCGTTATATCCGGAGCGCTTCCCACAAGAAGTGTATCGGAAAGTTTTCTGAGTTCCACGGCATCATCGGTTACAAGTCTGTGTCCACGTTTTATCAGCTCAAGTGCAGCCTCGGATTTACCGATACCGCTCTCGCCCGTTATCAGAACTCCTTCACCGTAACAGTCCACCAAAACACCGTGGACTGATATCATGGGCGCAAGCTGTTCATTAAGCCATCTGATAAGTTCCGCGGTGAATCCGGATGTTGCTTCATTGGTCAAAAGAACCGGAATGCCGTATTTTTTCGCAACATCCATGAATATCTCGTTGGGTCTTAGCCCTCTGCAGAATATTATGGCCGGCATGGGGTGCTCGAGGAATTTATCATAAGCCTCATACTTCTGCTCATCATCAAGAGCATTCTCCATATAGGAATACTCTACATATCCGATGACCTGTATACGGGCGGGATCGAAATATTCAAAATATCCCGCGATCTGAAGCGCAGGCCTGTTGATATCAGGCTGTGTGATCCTGATCCTCTCAACGGATACTTCCGGCGTCAGATTTGTGAGATTCATTCTTTCTATGACTTTTGTGAGCTTTACGCTTGCCATCAGATGTTCTCCCTGATCCAGTTCTCAAAATCCGCGGGTGAGGATGCTCCGACCTTATTTGCCACAGCTTCTCCTCCCTTGAATACTATAAAGTTGGGAATGCTCATGACTCCGTATTTTTCCGCTAAGGCTCCGTTGTCATCAACATTGCATTTTACGATCTTCACGGTTCCTTCAAGTTTTCCTGAAAGTCCGTCAAGTACAGGAGACATCATCTTGCAGGGACCGCACCAGTCCGCATAAAAATCTACCAGTACGGGAATATCGGATTTAAGTACAACTTCCTCAAAATTCCCGGTTGTAACAATCTGTGACATATCAACTCCTTTCTATGCCTCTCGGGCATCACTTACTTTCTGCTGATCACATATTTACAGATTGGATTACCGATACTTGAGAATTTCTCTTCATATTCGGTCATCACATTATCCTTCATAAGGTCAGCGTCTGCATGAAGGTCATAAGTTATAAGATCCGCTTTCCAGGCGGTGAAATTAAGTTCCTCAACTGCCCAGTCAAAAAGATCCCTGTTATCCGTCTTGAACTCAATTCTCGCGCCGTCTTTAATTATTCTATCATATCTTGCAAGGAATTCGCGAGACATTAGTCTTCTTTTTGCATGTCTGTCCTTGGGCCAGGGATCGGAAAAATTAAGATAGATCCTCCCGACTTCGCCGGGAGCAAAGATCTTGTCTATATTCTCCGCATCCATCCTCATGAATCTGAGGTTTTCAAAGGGGCAGGCTTCCATCTTCTGAACCGCCCTAAGGAGCACGGCAGAGTATTTTTCAATGCCTATGTAATTAATGTCAGGGTGGAGCCTTGCCATATCGCAGACAAATCTCCCCTTCCCCATTCCTATCTCAAGATGGATCTCGCCGTCAGTTTTAAATTCCGAGGCCCAGCTGCCCTTCTTCGATTCAAGTTCCTCTTCGGGAAAGACATATTCGCTTTCTGCTATCCTCTCCCTGCATCCGGGTACATTCTTAAGTCTCATTTTTTTCTCTTTTTCCTTTTGTCCCTATTCACAAGCTCAGGGAAAACAGGCCTGCGTCTCTGTCTGCGGTACTGTTTTCTCCAGTTAGGATGAGCTTTTCTGTATTTTCTTATGGATCTGATGATTCCGTATCCCGAGAAGATCGCAGCAACTATCCCGGCGCTTATTAAAGCGACCATGCGTATGTTGATGAAGACAAAGGTCTTGCCGGGATTAACCGGTTCCTCCGGCTTTTCTTCCTCTTCCCTTGCGCCGAAATCATAAAGAGCCCCTTGCTCGCCGAACAGTATGGAACACTTCCCCAGATACTGTCCCTCATAGTCATAAACTATCCTCGCCGCCTCATTTTCACTGTTGTTCTCATATGTTATGGAACTTTCCAGCTCATCAAAATCAAGTGTAAGAGGCAGAACTATGCGGTCAGTCTTATCCAGTGAGAGCATGGGCCTTGAATCGCCCATGATGTCCGTAGCCGCATAGGAACCGACATTTGCGCCTATGTCATACGACTTTTCATACTCGGAGGCATTGATTATCTTGAAGTCTGAAAAACCGTAGTCAAAAAGAGAGATAACATCCTCATAGCGCTCATCATCGCCGTCATTTAAGATAACGGCTATAAGCTTCATATCCCCTCTCTGGGCTCCCGCTATAAGACAGTACCCGGCTTCATCAGTATATCCTCCCTTGGCTCCGATGAGCCCTTCGTAAGAATAGGAAGAACCCTCAGTCATCTTAAGGGGATTGCGGACTATTATCTCGTCCTTCTGATTTTCCGTGGGATAAAAATGTATCGACTTTTGAAGGGAGTATTTACACAGAAGTTCGTTATCAAAAAAATCCCTGCCTATGAGGGCAAGATCGTAAGCCGTGCTGTAATGATCATCCGAATGGATCCCGACAGGATTCGAAAAGGAAGTATCCAGGCACCCGCATTCGGCGGCTCTTGTGTTCATCTGTGCTACAAATGCTTCCCTTGAACCTCCGGCATATTCCGAAAGTGCAAATCCGCACTCACATGCACCTCTTACCAGGATCGCCTGCAGACATTCCGCAACACTGAGGACCTCCCCTGCATCGATACCGATATTAACAACTCCGGGCGGAACATCAAAAACCGCATCATGGGAAAAAACAACTTCATTGTCAAGATCGCACATCTCAACGGCAAGCATGCTTGTCATTATGGCGGTAATTGCGGCGGGATATGCTTTTCTGTGGGGATTTTTTGAATAAAGGACTGCCCCTGTGGATTCCTCCATAAGAACCGCACACTCAGCAGATATCTCCGGCGCCTTTGGCCAGTTGGCTATGCCCGCTGTACCTATATCTTCTTCATCTTCCGTCAGATTCATTTCCATTGAATAGGTTCTTAAGGGAAATGACAGCAACATAATAATCACAAGAGGCAGAGTAAAAACTCTGCCCTTGAATAAGGAATTTCTTTTTTTTCCGGACCTTCTGATCATAATTTATGATTCGAAAAAACACCCACGGGTTCCCCACCGGATACAGGGTTATCTTCTCCTCCGGTTACGGCATCGCTTTTACTTCCAGCTTCAGAAACAGCATCACCGTCATGGGCGGCTTCAGCTTCGCGTGTCCCGGAAGAAGCCTCCTGTTCGGGAAGTTCTGTCTGAGCTTCCGACTGATTTTCTGCCTGATCTTCTGCCGGATCTTCCGTCTTTTCTGTCAGCTGATCCGCTGTATCATCCGAACCTGCGGTAACGGACTCTGCCGCTTCACCGGTCTCTTTCTTTTCTTCTTCGGGCTCAGGTATTCCCTTCTCCCTTCTGAAGATCTCCATGAATTCCTTGCCGGTTATGGTTTCCTTTTCGATCAGGTAATCTGCAAGCTTGTCCATGATCTCCCTGTTTTCCGAAAGGAGCTCCTTTGCCTTGTCATATGCGGTCTTGAGCATGTTCACGATCTCGTCGTCTATTGCAGCCGCGGTCTTGTCTGAGCAGTTCATGGCTGTCCTGCCCTCAAGATACTGGCTCTCTATGGTTGCAAATCCCGCAAGTCCGAACCTTGCGCTCATTCCGAACCTGGTGATCATGTTTCTTACAATGGAAGTTGCTTTCTCGATATCGTTGGCAGCTCCCGTTGTTACATTTCCGAAGACGATCTCCTCTGCCGCTCTTCCGCCAAGGAGGGATACCACCATATTCTCAAGTTCTTCCTTGGAGTTGAGATATTTTTCCTCCTCGGGAACCTGCATTACATAACCGAGAGCTCCCATGGTCCTGGGAACTATTGTGATCTTCTGAACGGGTTCAGAGTTTTTCTGAAGCGCGGTGATGAGAGCATGTCCCACTTCGTGATAGGAAACTATCTTTCTTTCCTCTGCGCTCATTATACGGTCTTTCTTTTCCTTACCCACAAGAACCTGTTCCACAGCGTTAAAGAGGTCCTTCTGGCAGACATACTCCCTGCCTTCCTTAACCGCATTTATCGCCGCCTCATTGATCATATTTGCAAGATCGGAACCTACGGCACCGCTTGTAGCAAGGGCGATGGCATCAAGGTCGACGCTCTCGTCCATCTTAACATCCTTTGAATGAACCTTGAGGATCTCGACTCTTCCCTTAAGATCCGGCTTGTCAACGATGATTCGTCTGTCAAAACGTCCAGGTCTTAAAAGCGCTTTATCAAGTATCTCAGGTCTGTTGGTAGCACCGAGGATGAGGATACCCTTTGATGAATCAAATCCGTCCATCTCGGAAAGAAGCTGGTTCAATGTCTGTTCTCTTTCCTCGTTTCCTCCGCCGTATTTTGAATCCCTGCTGCGTCCTATGGCATCAATCTCATCTATGAAGACTATGCAGGGTGCGTTTTTCGTAGCTTCCTTGAACAGATCTCTTACTCTGGATGCACCCACACCAACGTACAGTTCGATAAAGTCAGAACCTGTAAGTGAGAAGAAAGGAACATGCGCCTCTCCGGCAACCGCCTTGGCAAGAAGAGTCTTTCCCGTTCCGGGAGGGCCTACAAGAAGAGCTCCCTTGGGAAGCCTTGCTCCTATGCCGGAATACTTTCCGGGATTGTGAAGGAAATCCACGACCTCCACCAGGGATTCCTTTGCTTCATCCTCACCTGCAACATCCTTGAATGTCACGCCGGTCTCTTTCTGGACATAAACCTTGGCATTGCTCTTACCCACATTAAAAGGGCCTCCGCCTCCGCCCATCCTTCTCATCAGGAAGGATGCAAGGATCCATAGAAGAAGGACCGGAAGTATGACTCCAACGAAGATCTCCGTAAGGATGCCGGAGGATGAGCTTACAACTCTCTGTCCAACAACGCCGTGTTCTTCAAGTCTTTCAGTCAGGTTATCCATGGAATCCATGAATTTTGTGGTATATATCCTGTCATTCTGAAGCTGTACATAGAAGGCGTACTGCTCAAGCTTGCTGTCATCGGCATGTGCGTTTTCGGCTTCACTGTCTTTAAGCACCGCAGACATTTTAAGTGTTACCGTAAGTTCCGCATTTTCCGCATCGAGTTCAACCGATTCAACCTTATCGGATTCAAGATCGTTTAAAAACTCGGTGTAGGCTTTGGTCTGTGTGGCTTTGTTGGAACCGAAGAGCATATTGTAAAAAAGGAAGATGACCACTACCGTGCATAGGATCACAAGTATCATCATCCAGGAATTGTTTCTTCCGCCTCCGGTTCTTTTGCTGTTTTGATTTTGAGAATTATTATCCAATTTTTTTTACCGTTTATATGATCACATGGTTAAAGTTACGCCCCGGCTTCAGATCATGTCCCTGCCTCTTTCGTATTCGGGAGAACAGGTGAGTCTGATACCGAGTTTTCTGTATACATTTTCATCCACCCTTGAAAGGATGACGCTGGAATGAGCTTCTGCCCCGCGAAGTCCGGGAAGAGCTTCCAGCGCGGACTTTGCAAGTGGATTCGTTGATGCCGAACTGGATAATGCAATGAGCATCTCGTCGGTATGAAGCCTGGGATTTCTTGCACCCATATATGAAGTCTTAAGATTCTGTATGGGAATAAGGGTATCTTCGCTCATGATCTTTACTTCATGAGGAATACCCGCAAGTTCTTTTATCGTATTGAGAAGACATGATGCAGCCGCTCCAAGAAGAGGGTTGGTACGGCCTGTTACGATCTTCCCTCCGGGAAGTTCGATGGCAGCTGCGGGAGTTCCGCTCTCTGCCTGTCTTTCAAGAGCGGCAACAGCGACCTTCCTGTCTTCTGCGGTTATCCCCGCCTGCTTAAGAAGGAGCTCCTGTTTGAAAAGTTCCGATTTGGGTGCGTCTCCTTTTTTGACGGAAACGGCGCTGGCATAATATCTTCTGAGGATCTCCTGGCAGGAGGCTTCCTTACATACCTCATCATCCGTTATGGCATATCCCGCCATATTGACACCCATGTCGGTAGGGCTCTTATAAGGACACTCTCCGCTTATGGCTTCAAAAAGAGCCGACAGAACCGGGAAGATCTCCACATCTCTGTTGTAATTAACCGTAGTCTCGCCATAAGCTTCAAGGTGGAAGGGATCTATCATATTGACATCATCAAGATCCGCCGTTGCGGCTTCATAGGCGATGTTGACGGGATGACGCAGGGGAAGATTCCAGATCGGAAACGTTTCAAACTTGGCATATCCCGCATTCACGCCTCTTTTGTGCTCATGGTAAAGCTGTGAAAGGCATGTGGCCATCTTGCCGCTTCCGGGTCCGGGAGCCGTTACCACAACAAGAGGTCTTGAAGTTTCAACATAATCATTTTTTCCGTATCCTTCATCCGAAACTATAAGGGGAATATTGGAAGGATAGCCGTCTATCACATAATGCAGGTAGCTCTTAAGCTCATGCTCATCAAGAACCTGGCGGAATCTGTCGGCGGCCGGCTGACCGGCATACTTTGTGATGACTATGCTTGATACCAGAAAGCCCAGTTCCCTGAACACTCTCACAAGTCTCAGTACGTCCTGATCGTATGTGATGCCAAGGTCGCCTCTTACCTTATTCTGCTCTATGGCATCAGCGCTTATGACAATGACTATCTCTGCCTGATCCTTAAGCTGTTCAAGCATCAGCAGTTTATTATTGGGTGCAAATCCGGGAAGAACTCTTGATGCGTGATAATCATCATAGAGTTTGCCTCCAAACTCCAGATACAGTTTTCCGAACCTGGAGATCCTTTCTCTTATGTGAGCCGACTGAAGCTCAAGATATTTGGCGGAATCAAATCCTGTTTTTTCCATTTTTTCCTCTGCTTTATCCACAATCATTCTTTTGTTTTATGTTCAATGATCAAAGTATTATTTTATCATGATTTTTCCCGATTATCACCCGTTTTCGCTTCTTAGCCGCTCAAAATATGTGCAGATTCTTTCCGCTATATCCGCAGGGATCTCGGGAAGTGATGAAAGATCTTCTTTTGTTGCCTTTGAAAGATCCGATATGGTGACATATTTTTTCATCAGAGCTTTCTTTCTGGCAGGACCGATCCCGGGGATATCATCAAGTATCGACTTTGTCTGTGCCTTTGCTCTCAGCGACTTGTGATACTCTATGGCGAATCTGTGGGCTTCGTCCTGTATCCTTGTTATCAGCTTGAATCCTTCGGATTTTGTATCAATCGGCAGTTCTTGGTTGTTAAAATAAAGCCCTCTTGTCCTGTGGCGGTCATCCTTTACCATTCCGCATACCGGGATCTTCAGTCCCAGTGTATCAAGCACTTCAAGTGCGATATTTCCCTGTCCCCTGCCACCGTCCATGAGAAGAAGGTCCGGAAGATGTGAAAAACCTGATGCCTCCGATATATCCGAAACCTCTGATCTTTCGGCCAGTCCGTGGGTAAAACGCCTTGTGATGGCTTCCTTCATGCAGGCATAGTCATTTGGACCTTCCACTGACCTTATCTTAAACTTTCTGTAATCGCTCCTTTTTGGTCTTCCGTTTTCGAATACCACCATGGAAGCCACGTTTTCAAATCCGCTTGTATTTGATATATCAAACGCTTCCATTCTGACAAGCCCGTCAGTTTTCAGAATGGTTTCTATTTCCTTTACGGCGCCTAAAGTCCTCGCTTCATCACGCTTTATCTTCTCCTTGTCGTTGTGAAGGATTATCTTTGCATTTTCCTCACTCATCTCAAGAAGCTTTTCTTTGGTTCCGATCTTGGGAATGATTATCCTGACTCTGTGTCCTCCCTTTTCGGAAAGCCAGTTTTCGATAAGCTCCAGGTCAGCAGGGCCGTTTCTGACCATGATCTCAGAGGGGATAAAGGGCGTTCCCGAGTAGAATCTTTTGATAAAATCACCGGACAGTTCCGCATCGGATCCGAGAAGCGTATCCGTCATATGATAATGTTCCCTGCCCATCAGTCTTCCGTCACGGATAAAGAAGATCTGAATAACGACATCTTCGTCATCTCTGCAGATTCCGATGACATCTCTGTCATCTCCTGCATTTCCGGTTATTTTCTGCTTTTGGGCTACGCTTTTTACGGAGGATACAAGATCTCTGTATTTTGCGGCTTCTTCGAATTTCATATCCTCTGAAGCCTGATCCATCTTATCCTCAAGTTCTTTTATTATGGGCTTATAATTTCCGCTGAGGAATTCAAGGGCACCATCGACCTGTTTTCTGTATTCATCCCTGCTTACATATCCCTGACAGGGGCCGGTGCACTGATCAATGTGATAGTTTAGACAGGGTCTTTCAAGACCGATGTCCTGGGGAAGCTTTCTGTTGCAGGTTCTTAATTTATAGATCCTGTTTAAAAGCTCAATGGTGTCCTTTACTGCCTGGGCGCTGCTGTAAGGTCCGAAATATCTTGCATGATCCCTTTTCATGGTCCTTGAAAACAGGATCCTGGGATAGTCCTCCCCTGTGGTCACTTTTATGTAGGGATAGGTTTTATCGTCTTTTAGAAGAGTGTTGTACTTGGGAGAATGTTCCTTGATAAGATTATTCTCAAGAACAAGGGCCTCAAGTTCCGAATCCGTCACTATGAATTCAAAGTGATCGATCCTTTCCACCATATTGTCTATGGCTGGACCGCGCCCGATGTTTTTTCTGAAATATGACCGCACGCGATTGCGCAGATTGACCGCTTTTCCGACATAAAGGATTACATCGCACTCATCCCGCATGATATAAACTCCGGGTTTTGTGGGAAGCTTATTTAATTCCTCGGAAAAATCTTTCATCGGATTTAGCCTGAGTCCTGTGTTTTCTGTAATCCCGCAGTTTGTTGTATTTTTTCACGACTGCTGCCGCATCGCTCTCATCCACGAATCTGAGGGTCTTGACCACATAGAATCCGGAAGGATCATCAGAAGGGTGCAGAACTATCCTTCCCTTTATAAGCCCGTGTTTTTCACATTCACACAGGCAGTAGGATTTCCTCTCACCCGCAGAAAACCACTTGATCTTGCGTTTTGTCCTCTTTCCGCATTCATAGCAGGAGGTATCTAAAACTCCCCTGTCCTTAAACACCTTCTCCCTGTCCTCGAAAACCCTTGTGATATATTTTTCGTAAGTGGGAAACTGCTCTTTGATCTCATGGGCCTTATCAAGAGGCGGAAACGTCGTATCATATGAGACGAATTTAATTACATCGGGATTGATCTCAAGTACCTTCTTAAGGACCGCCGCGGTATAATACGCATCCCCAAAGGCCCTGTGGAAAGGAATATCTTTTTCTATGCCGTAATGATCCACGGCATGTTCAAGAGAGCTCTTTTTCTTCACATCTCCTGCCGTGACGATGGTATAAAGTTTCTGAACGTCAATAAAAGCAACAGGCCCCGGATTAATAAGAGGAAGGCCGAAGTACCTGAGATTCTGCTGGAGAACGGCAACATCCCCGGGACCCCAGGTTGCAAATACGGGATCCTCTCCGCACCATTCAAAAAACTTTACTGCCACTTCTTCAAAAGGATCGCCCTTTTCAAGCTCCTCCATCTGGAGATGCACAAGCTTTGATGTGTAGTTATGCATTTTTTTATAGACAGAAGGCTTCACCAGTTCGGAAAATTCGGATATAAGTGTTCCGCCCTCTCCGTACCTGACCGCTCCTATCTCAATTATCTCAAAAGGAATAAGGGGGACGTTCTCCGTCACCCCGGGGGTTGCCTGATTCCATTCAAGATCCGTGACAATTATGTTCATTTTGCCTTTTTACCCGCCTTGACCGTAACGGGGTATTTATCCGCAAGCCAGACACTGGCAAGATCCGTCCAGGAGCTTACAGCCGGCACCATCTCCGTACCGCGCATGCTGAGTGTTATGTCTTTTGAAAGAGAAAGACCGTGTCCGCCGGATGCATACATATGAAACTCCGTGGGAATATTATTCCTTCTGAGGGCATTTACAAACATCAGGGAGTTTTCGACGGGAACCGATTCATCCGTATACGTATGCCATATAAATGCAGGCGGTGTATCCGCATTTACCGCATTCTCAAGAGACAGTTTTTTGCGAAGCGTTTTATTACTTCCGCACAGATTATCAAAAGAACCCTTATGGGCATAGCTTCCCGATGTTATTACGGGGTAGCACAGGATCTGTCCGTCCGGCCTTATTATTTTTGGATCCCCTGTAAGACCTATGCCCTTTAAGATCTCAGGGCTTTTCCAAAAGCACCCGAGGCTTGCGGCAAGATGCGCTCCCGCAGAAAATCCCATGACCACAACCGAATTTTTATCCACGTGCCACTTTGAAGCATTTTTTCTTATGTATCTGACAGATTCTGCCAGTTCTAAAAGAGAAACGGGATAACGGGCGGGGGCGCAGGAGTAATACAATATGGAACAGTTATAGCCCTCTGCCATGAATCTGAACGCTATGGGCTCCGCCTCCCTGGCGGATGTGTATTCATATCCGCCGCCGGGGCAGATTACGATCATGGGCCTTTTCTTTACGGCAATCTCATCCGAAGGATCCTGGATAAAGATATCCAGTCTTGCATAGTCCATGGACCCTTTGCATTTTAATTCATATTTTTCACAGATCATATACTCTTAGCTTCCTTTGATCAATAAGCTCTTCCCCAGTAAACCATTTTAACGGCGGGCTTTCCGCAGCATACACATTTATCGGAGATCTTTTCCTGTTCAAACGGCATACATCTGCTGGTAACTGAAAGATCTGCCTTGATCTGATCTTCACAATCCCTGCTCCCGCACCACATAGCCTTTACAAAACCGGATTTTTCCGAGAAGACTTTCTTGAACTCATCATAGTCCTTTGCCACATATGTATGCTCTTCCCTGTGCTTTCTGGCTCTTTCAAGCATATCCTTCTGTATGGTTTCAAGAAGATCCGGAACCTTGGTATTAACTTCATCAAGGGATACTTCGATCTTTTCCCTTGTATCACGTCTTACGAGTACGCACTTGCCTGCTTCGATGTCCTTGGGACCTATCTCAAGGCGGAGAGGATATCCTCTCATTTCCGCTTCGGAGAACTTCCATCCGGGAGTCTTGTCGGTATCATCCACCTTGACTCTGCAGACCTGCATAAGCTTATCGCGAAGTTCATATGCCTTATCAAGAACACCTTCCTTTTTCTGCTGGATGGGGATGATGCAGATCTGGACAGGAGCAACCTTAGGAGGAAGAACAAGTCCTTCATTATCTCCGTGGGTCATGATAATGGCACCGATGAGCCTTGTTGTAACTCCCCATGATGTCTGATATACATACTTAAGTGTATTGTCCTTATCGGTGAACTGGATGTCGAATGCTTTTGCGAATCCGTTCCCGAAATTGTGGCTGGTTCCGGATTGAAGCGCTTTGCCATCGTGCATGAGAGCCTCAACAGTGTAAGTGGCTTCCGCACCGGCGAACTTCTCTTTTTCGGTCTTCTGTCCTTTTACCACGGGGATGGCAAGGAACTCTTCAAGAAAATCAGCATAGACATTGAGCATCTGTACGGTACGCTCTTCCGCTTCTTCAGCAGTCGCGTGGGCTGTATGTCCCTCCTGCCAGAGGAATTCTCTGGAGCGAAGGAATGGTCTGGTCTCCTTTTCCCAGCGGACAACGGAGCACCACTGGTTATAAACCTTGGGAAGATCCCTGTATGAATGAACATCTTTTTTGTAAAAATCACAGAAAAGAGTCTCGGAAGTGGGACGTACGCACATTCCCCCCTGAAGAGGTTCAAGCCCGCCATGGGTAACCCACGCAACCTCGGGG
>CAMPAP010000118.1 GCA_946631935.1 uncultured Lachnospiraceae bacterium
CAGATCGTAAATGCATAATTGAGAAGTTGAGAAGGGACGGTTCTTTTGCCTTTGGATTCAGTATTGTCTGAAAACGGAGATGAAAGAACCGTCCCTTTGTACCTTATTATATTTTCTCTATACAGCACAACACAAAATGTGGTATAATGAATGCCGTGACATATACTATATATAGAAAAGAAAGGATCCTGATCCAAATTGACTTTTGACTCCGGAGGGACTATCATTCTTTATATATAATGTTTGGAGGTTTTTTAGTTGGAGTATCTGCATTTATTAGAACACATTTTAGATAAATCCTCTGATATTATTTGTTTTTTTGATAGTGAGGGGTCAATAAGATTCATGAATCAGACCGGAACCAGGGAATTGGATTATTCGGACGGGAGTGTAAATATCAGAGATATTTTACGTCAGTTCATTCCCCGGGATGCGGATATCTTTAAGTTTACAGAGGATAATTCCGGCGGGGATATCCGCACGGAGGCATACAGAAGGAATCACTCCTGTTTTCCTGTCAGACTCAATATCTTTCTTTTGGATGGGATTTTTCCGGAAAAGTGGGGCATCGTCTTTATGTCGGATGTTCGCAGTCTGGATGCACAGGAAAAAAACAACAGAAATCTTGAAGAGCAGATAGCGGAGGTCATGAGGGCGCAGGATGAATTTACCGCCAACCTTACTCACGAGCTTCGTACTCCCGTAAACGGGATAAAGGGGCATATTAACAACCTGAAGGAATCGGAAGATGACATAGTTAAGCGTCGTACCTACGATATAGTACTCAAATGCTGCGAGACGATGGAGAAGATCATCAATAATCTGCTTGATTTTGCCAAGCTTGAGAATGGCAAGATGGTTATTGAGTCGCTTCCTTTTTCCCTTCATTCACTGATTAAAACCTCCGTGGATGTTTGTGAGGGTGTTGCCAATCAAAAGGGGTTGGATCTTATCTGTCAGATAGCGGATGATGTGCCCGACGAGGTGTTGGGTGATGAGTTTCATCTTTCGCAGGTCATCAACAATCTGCTTAACAATGCCCTGAAATTTACGTCCACAGGCTCTGTCACGCTCGAAGTCTACAGGACGGGAGCTAATGACAATGATTTAGAACTTACTTTTTTCGTCCGGGATACCGGAATCGGCATGTCGTTAGAGGATAAGGACAAGCTTTTTAAGAGCTTTTCCCAGGTCGACGGTTCCATTACCAGAAAGTATGGCGGAACCGGACTGGGGCTTTACGTCTGCAAACAGATAGTGGAGCTTATGGGTGGGCATATTGACATTGAAAGTGAATCCGGCAAAGGTACGACGTTTATCTTTACCGTTAATATGAAAACACCCGGGGCAGCGGATGATTCCGTGGAGGATGGCATTCTTTTATCCGACGGGGCTGCTTCATACGAGGGATCCGATGAGACCTACGTGATCCCTTCACAGACCATAAAAAAACCTCTTGATTATGACGTGATTTCAGATCTTCTCGAAAAATGCAGTATTTGTATTGAACTGGAGAATTGGGAAAAGGCCGAGAGCTTTTCATCAACGATAAAGGATCTGGTTGACGAGGCGGACAGTGATTTTTCAAAAACTGCCTTACGCCTTGCGCTTAACTGCCGCAAGGAGAAAAAAGATAAAAGCCGTGAATATATTACTCAGTTTGAGGATGAAATTCATCAGGCGCTAAAGGCAGGTGATTTTTCATGAGTGATAAAGCCACCATTCTCATAGTTGATGATGCGGATGTTAATGTCATATTGCTTGAAGACATATTGGAAAACCTCGGCTATGATGTACTCAGTGCCGGAAGTGCCAAAGAGGCTGCGGACATTTTAAACCGACAGCTTCCGCAGTTGGTGTTGCTTGATATTATGATGCCGGATGTGGACGGTTATGAATTTTGCAAGACGCTTAAGGATAATCCCCGTACCCGCCAGATTCCCGTTATTTTTGTTTCCGCTGCGGAATCGGATGATGAGAGGGAGCGCGCCTTTGCCATAGGCGGTGTCGATTTTATCCGAAAGCCCTTTGATGTTACAGAGATTAAGACCAGGATCTCGACCCACTTAAACATTTACAATCTACGCAAGCGGCTCGAAGAGAATAACAGGAAGCTTAATCATGTTCTGTCCGAGCAGAATCGAAAAATTATCGAGGAGAAAAAGCGTATTCTTAAAAATATTACGGCGCTTTCAAATGAAAGTGGGAATGACAGTGTGGCAAAGAATTCCAGAACGCTTGCCATGGGTCTTAATTTTACTGACAAATACGAGGATAAAATATCCGTTGCCTTTGTAGAGGGTGTGGAGATTGCGGGAAGTATCCGGGGCGTGGATCCGGCTGTGTTTAACATCTTTTTTTCAAAGGATGATGACAACAAATCCGTTCGTGCCGGTTCCGATGTCATAAACCATTTTCGTGAAAAATGGGATGGAAGCGGTAAGCCCGATGGCCTTTGCGGTGAAGATATTCCCCTTGCGGCGAGAGTTGTAGCCATCACGGATGCTTTTGACAGCCTGATTAAAAGCGGACTTAAAAAAGAGGACGCTATCGGCAGACTAAAGGATGAATCCGGCAAAAGCTTTGACCCCTACATCCTGGATTTGTTTATAAAACTGGAAAATCGTATGAGGTGAGTTTCCATGACAGAAAAAGAATTTAACCGTCTTGTTGAGTTTTTGGAAAGTAAATATGGGATAAACCTGGCCTCCAAAAAGGCTATTGTGCAGGGGCGCCTGGACAATTATCTGGCGCGCAACGGCTTTTCGAATTACAATGACTATCTGAATGCCGTGGAGTCTGACAGGACAGGTCACGAGCTGCAGAATATGCTCAACATCCTGACCACCAATCACACATACTTTTGGAGAGAGCCGGATCATTTTGTCTTTTTGAGGGATGTGATACTGCCGTGGGCCTGTAAAAAGGAACAGAATACGCACAATCTCAGGATCTGGTCGGGTGCATCCTCCTCCGGTGAAGAGCCCTATACAATCGCCATGGTTGTTAAGGATTTTTTGGGACTTAATTACAGTAACTGGGATTCGACTCTTCTTGCAACCGATCTGTCCAGTGAGGTATTGCATTACGCCATGAAGGGGGTCTATTTAAAGGAAAAAATCGAGGTTTTACCTCCTACCTGGCAGAGGGCGAATTTCAAGCGGATAGACGATTACAACTACAGGGTAAGTGATGAACTTCGAAAGCACGTTATGTTTCGTCAGTTTAATCTTATGAATGATTTTCCCTTCCGTAGTAAGATGCATTGTGTATTTCTTCGGAATGTTATGATTTATTTTTCAGAGGATACAAAGAGGACTCTGGTTAATAAGATTTATAATGTTATGGAACCCGGCGGCTATTTCATAATCGGAAATACCGAGAGCATCGACAAGGATGCCACGAAGTTTGAATATGTAAGACCTTCTATTTTTAGAAAGCCTATGTAAACACAGAAAGAAGGCGATTTTTTTTGAGAAAGATTAAAGTACTTGTTGTAGATGATTCCGTGATGTTTTCCGATTTAATGGCAAAGGGGATAAGCTACGACCCTGCATTGGAGGTTGTTGGTATAGCTTCCAATCCCTTTGAAGCCAGGGATATGATCCTAAAGTACAGACCGGATGTGATGACACTTGATATCGAGATGCCAAAGATGGACGGGGTTGAGTTTTTGCAGAGACTCATGCCGCAGTATCCCATTCCGGTTGTTATGGTAAGCTCCTTGAGTGACAAGGTATTCGATTCCTTAAATGCCGGTGCCGTAGATTTTATTTCCAAACCGGTGAACATGACAAAGGATGAGATCCTTAATTACTTAAAGCGTGACCTTTGCACCAAGATAAAAATTGCTTCAACGGTAAACGTTTCCCAGATGAAGCGCGTTACGCCAAAGAGCATTTCATCCAAAAGCATAGACAATAAAAACCTTGTTGTGGCACTCGGTGCGTCAACAGGCGGAACCGAGGCTTTGTGTGACGTGATCATGGGATTCAGAAATGATATTCCTGGCACGATTGTTACACAGCATATGCCGGCAGGCTTTACCAAGATGTATGCCGACAGATTGAATAATCAGTGTTCCGTTGCGGTAAAAGAGGCGGAAACCGGAGACATCCTAAGACCCGGACTCGTGCTGGTTGCACCGGGCGATAAGCATCTTCGCCTCGTTAAAAACGGAGACCATTATGCAGTCGAATGTAAGGTGGGACCTAAGGTCAGCGGTCACTGTCCGTCGGTTGATGCCATGTTTTCATCCGTTGCCAAGGTTGCAGGCAACCATGCCGTGGCAGCACTGCTTACCGGAATGGGTAAGGACGGAGCGGATGGTCTTTTGGAGATCCGCAAAGCCGGCGGCCGCACCATAGGACAGGATGAGGAGTCCTGTGTGGTCTATGGCATGCCAAAGGCAGCATATGACATAGGTGCCGTGGAATACCAGCTTCCGCTTCATTCCATAGCACATAAGATATATTCTATTTTAGGAGATATGTAATTATTCTGAAAGGAGGCGCTATATGAAGATACTTATAGTCGAGGATGATTTTGCCAGCAGAAAATTCATGATGAATCATATGACCAAACACGGCGAATGCGACGGTACCGTAAACGGAGCCGAAGCCGTAGAGGCTTTTATGATGGCAGAAGAGGATGGGGAGCCCTATGATCTTATCTGCCTTGATATAATGATGCCTGAGATGGATGGATACCAGGTCCTAAAGGCGATCCGTGACATTGAAAAGGACAAGGGCATCGCAAAGGATGACCAGGTAAAAATCATTATGATGACAGCACTTTCCGAGGAGAAGAATGTTAAAAAAGCTTTTGAGATGGGCTGTTCGGTTTACTGTTCAAAGCCCGTTGATGTAAGCAAGCTCGAGAGTGCCATGAAGAAGCTGGGATTATTGTAAAATTTAAAAAAACGGAAAGGAGGAGTTTGATGGGCGGAGAAATGGACAGCATGCTTGACATGTACCTGTATGAAAACGGTCAATTGTTAGAGCAGCTTGAGATGACAACTCTCGAGAAAAAGGATGCAGACAGCTTTGACGATGCGGACATTAATGAGTTCTTTCGTATCATGCATACTATAAAGGGTTCTTCCGGCATCATGATGTTTGATGACATCATGAAGCTCGCACACAAGCTTGAGGATGTATTTTTTTACATCAGAGAGTCAAAGCCTGACAATGTGCCTCACCTTGAACTGGTTGATCATATATTTGCTGTTGCGGATTTTTTCAGAGAAGAATTTGAAAATATCAAGGAGGGTGGTGAGCCTACCAAGGATTCATCCAAGCTGATCGGTGAGATAGACAAATTCTTAAGTAAGCTTAAAAAAGAAATTGTAAGCGAGAAAAAAGACCTCCCCAAACCGGAAGAGGAAGAAGAGCCGACACAGTTTTATATTGCTGCAGCAGGCGGTGAGAGTGCCAAGTACTATTTTGTGATGGTATATTACCGCAATGATGCTCAGATGGTGAATATTCATGCCTTTGCGCTTGTAAATTCCCTAAAGGATACTGTAGAGGAGATGTATTATTCTCCCGATGATATTATTACCAATGAAGATTCGGCAGAGGTAATCCTTGAGCAGGGCTTTAAGATTTTGATCAAAACCCATCTGAGCCTTGAGGAAATGAAAACCGCCCTGGGCGGATTTGATGTTGAGGGGATGGATGTTTCCGAGTGCTCAAAGGAGGAATTTGAAGCAGGATTTGATGTTCCCGCTCCGATAATCGGTTCCGATACCATAGACTTAGGCGAAGGTGATACAGTTGACAAAGCTGAAAAAAAGGAAACTGATGAAGTTAAGCCCGGTGACTATGTCATTGAGTCAAAAGCGGCGGGCAAAAAGGCAACCCTTGCAAAGAACAAAA
>CAMPAP010000119.1 GCA_946631935.1 uncultured Lachnospiraceae bacterium
TAATTGGTTTCCATAAATCCAGAACACATCTTCTAATTGTTACGATCCGTGCCAGGTGTTGCGAAATATAAAATTCAAAATATCTGGTGATATATGACACAGTTCACAATCAACACCTTGTCGCAAACGTATGTCATGCGCGGGTTTTGGTATCATATCCACTCAATCCACAAAGTTATCCACAAACGGAAATGACGTCATTTCTTGAGTTTTTGTGTGTCGTTTTTAAAGATTTTGACAGATATTTAATCACAAAACGCTTACATAATTTCAGATTTTCATCAAGGGGATTTTTCTTAAATAACACATTCAGTTATATTTTATGTCAACTAAACCGTGCCTCGTTCTCGTTAAGTTTTACTTAAAACCACTAAAAAACGACACCTTCGTCGTTAAACGTCAGTGTCGTCATGTTCCCTATTTCGCCTTCCGGAAGCTTTTTTCTCTTCCTCTTCTTCCTTTTATGTTTTAGCTGCTTCTCCCCGGTGTCCCTCCCAGAAGTTTTCTATTTTCTCCTTTATATCGTTCATGCCGGTGACTTCGATGTTCGTCCATTCTCTGGGGAACAGTCTTCTGTACTCATTTCCGAGGAATCTTTTATCGAGGAGTGCCACAGTTCCGGTATCTTCTTCTGTCCTGATGACTCTTCCGGCGGCCTGAAGGACCTTGTTCATTCCGGGGTACATGTATGCATATTCGTATCCCTTCCTGTCGTAACCGTCAAAGTAAGCTCTCAATATATTTTGCTCCATATCAACGCCGGGCAGGCCGGGGCCGATGCAGATCACTCCGATCAGGCTGTCCCCTTTAAGGTCTATGCCCTCGGAGAATATTCCTCCCATTACGCAAAAACCTATAAGAGTGGACTCTTTTCCGGCATCAGCCGATATGTCGAACAGCCCCAGGAAGTCCTCTCTCTCCTGCTCCGTCATGCGCTCACCCTGAACGGCTATCTCGTCGTTATCCCTGAGAAAACCGCTTTCGTATATATCAAGGACTCTGTGCATATATGCATATGACGGGAAAAATATCATGTAATTTCCGCTTTTTGCCCCCACGATACGTGAAATATACTCAGCTGTCCTGAAATATTCGTCATCAGACCTGTCCCTGTACCTGGTAGTAAGGTCGGAAGAGATAAAGATCCCTCTCCTTGCAGGGTCGAATACCGACTCGGCATAAACCTCATAATCATCGTTTGTTCCACCGAGAAGGGACTTATAATACCGGATCGGCAGCATTGTTGCGGAAAAAAGTACGGAAGAAACGCCCTGTTCCAGACATGATGCTATATTCCTGCCGGGATCCGTGCAGAAAAGAATGACTCTGAAACCTTCTTCCGGGGTATTTTTATCGTATATAACATAATCATTTCCGAGATTTTCAAAAACAGAGAGAAAATCCGCCGTGCCGAAGAACATCTCAAGCAGTGCATCCCTTAAAGCCTGGGGGATCTTGCCGGGTTTTTCCCTTTCCTCCATATACTCGGATAATGTTCCGTGAAGCCTTTCAAGGTTTTTCACCAGCCCCTCAAGGCCGGTCTCGTACATATACCAGTCCTCGTCAAAGCCGGCGATCACCTCATTTTCGCCAAAGTGTTCTTTTATCTTTTTCATCTCGGAAAGAACTTTTGCTATGACCCTGGTCAGCTTTCCGGAGTAATCGTTTTTAAAGAATTTGCTCTTAACACTGCCTTCTAAAGAGGATCTGATGATCTTTCTTAAGGACTTTAAGGAATCCTCGGATATTTCGGAGCTGTACATGCTCCTTCCTCTGGGAACAAGGTTATGTGCTTCATCCACCAGGAAAATATATTTTTCTCCGTTTCCGGACTCAAAAAAGCGCTTGAGTCTGGCATGGGGATCAAAAAGATAATTGTAATCGCCGATGATCCCGTCTGAAAAAAGCGCGGCATCCAGAGACAGTTCAAAGGGGCAGACCCTGTATTTTAAGGCATATTCAAGGATCACATCCCTTGAAAAATTCTTCTGTTCGGAAACCAGGGCATAAAGCGCTTCGTTTATCCTGTCATAATGCCCCTTGGCATATTTGCAGGAAATAGGATTACAGTCTGTTTTTTCAAGAAAGCAGATCTTTTCCTTGGCAGTCAGCGTCACAGTCTTAAATTCAAGCCCTCCGGATCTTAAGATGCTTATGGCTTCCTCCGGTGCGGTCCTTGTTATGGTCTTGGCGGTAAGGTAGAAGATCCTGTCTGAGAGCCCCTCTCCCATGGCCTTTACGGCAGGATAAAGAGTCGAAAGGGTTTTTCCGCAGCCCGTGGGTGCTTCAAGATAAAGCTTTTTCCCTTCAAGGATCGTCTGATACACGCTCCCTGCCAGCTTTTTCTGGCCTTTTCTGTACTCATAAGGGAAAGAAAGGGCTTTGATGGATGCCTGTCTTACAGGCTTCCATGAAATATCAAGATCCGCCCACTTTTCATATTCTTTCATAAGGTCTTCATACCACTGTCTGAGTTCGGATCCCGTGAAGGTGTAGTCAAATTCCTTCATTTTCTCGGTATCCATGTTGACATAGGTCATTTTTACATCCATAAGATCCGGCCTGTCTTTTTTTTCAAATTTTTCCAGATACATATGGGCATAGCACTTGGCCTGGGCAAGATGGACAGTTGCCGGCTCCTTCATCTTCGAGACATTTCTGTAGGTTCCCTTGATCTCCTCGATGCAGAAATTACCCGTAGGCGTCCCTTCCGTAAAAATACCGTCGGCACGCCCCTCCATAACAATATCGAATTTTTCACAGGGATAAGAAAGTGACAGGGGAACTTCCGCCATATATCCGGTTCCCCTCATGGACTGGATCTTTTTATGAAATCTGGCTCCCAGCTGCATGGCCCCTTCTGCGGACGGAGCCATACCGGTATTGTCGATATCACCGCTTCTTAAGATAAATTCAACAACACCTCTGACGGATGTATGTATGACTTCCCGGGAAAGTTCATCATCCATATCATGCCTCTCCGTCAGGCTTTGCAAATGCTGCATCAGCTCTTTCCACAGCCGCTGATATCTTATTAAAAACAGGTGCTTTTTTAAGAATATTCAATACTTTTCCGCATAAACAGCTTGAAACGAAATTAACAATAACGCCCGCTATAAATACGATGATTCCTGCAATCAGCGCATATAATATCACCCGGATAACTCCTGTTGTTTTATCGCACCAAAGGAGCGGCTGCCAGTAATATCTTACGGAAAGATTCTCATGTAAAAGATATACTCCGAGAGAATATTTTCCCAAAAATGCAAAGATCTTTCCTGCCGCTTCAGGTACTTTGACATTCAGGAAAAAGATAAAAAGCATCACCGAAGACGCAAGGGTAAGCAGGTGATTATAGTTGTAGCTGATACCCATTATATGGGAAAGCCTTCCGGAGCTTAGGAATATGTTCCTTATGACAAGAGACTCTCCCAGTATCAGTACTGAAAAAACAATGTACAGTACCAAAAAGACCGTTTTACTTTTTATCACCACAAAACGCCTGATATACACTGCCACCATAAATATGACTATGTACCACATGGCATCCATTCCTATGGCATCATTTTCCAGCTGAACGGGTAAAACGCTCTTGATCACGCAGTGGAAGAACAAAAGAACGCATATGACGATCTGCAGTTTCTTTTTATCCATCCTGCAGGCCGCAGCCCCCAGCACGGGGACGAGACAGTAAAACAGAACGTAAGCCTTCATGAACCAGTATGTGTTCATGGAAACAGGCAAAAGAAGCCTCAGCTTAAAATATGTATCCACGGTTTCAACCGGAGTACCAAGTGCGATGCCGATGGAGCCCACTATCACGGAATACAGCCAGATCATCCCCACAAGCTTAAGGAGCCTTGAAAGCTTGAAGGTACCTTTGTAGAGCAGATATCCGCTCATGAGCATGTAAAGGTTCACCGCAACTATACAAAAAGCTTCAAGAAGCCATGCGGTGATATCTCTTGCGGATAATGGCGCTGCCGTATCAAGGGGAGTAAGAACCTTTCCCTTTCCCAGATAGTGGAGAATGACCACCATTATCATGGCCAGACACCGCATTATATCAAGTCCGTAATTTCTTTTTTTATCAGTTTCTTTCATATTATTCGTAAGGAGTATCCGGGTATCATCCATAAAAACCGGACATCTGTATCACTCATAAAGTGCAAGCATGCTGTCCACATAGACCAGTTTATAATCGCCTTCATCTATAAAATCATAGATCATCTGCCACTTGCGCTCATTGTCACTTCTGCCTGCCGAAGGAGATATGTTGAGTATGACCACGGGTTTTTCATAGTCTTCACCGCCATTTCTGATATCCTCAAGGATGTCGTCAAGCTTTGACTGAAGCTTGCCTTTATCATAGCTGTCAAGATCGGGCCATGAGTTAAAGGCCGGTCTCATCTGAAGGTAAAAGGCAGTGCCCGGAATATAACCATAGGTTATGACTTCCCTGCCTAAAAGCCCTTTCTCTTCAATAAAGCCGGAGATCCTTTCAAAGGAATAAGCCTTGTCATAGCTCATCCTGATGCCTTTTAAAGCCTGATTATCGGTAACTATGTAATCTCTCGGCTCATCTGAACCGAAGTCTGCTTCGGCAAAGGCGAAATTAAAGCCAAAAAGCGTGGACTGGAACAGGAAAAACAGCATGGTTCCCGTTATGACACATTTAAGTCCGTAGATCCAGGGGTATTTTGTATTTTTCCAGAGCTTATACAGTGCAAAGAGCATGCAGGGGAACCAGAAAAACATATTGTTATATGAACTGTAGGAACCGTTATTGCCGCCTATTGCCGATATCAGAAGGGTATAGACCGCAAGTACGGCAAGAAGCCTTGAAGATGCACCGTCATTTCTTCTGAAAGTGCCAAACAGCCCAAAGCAGAGCGTCACAAAGCTCATAAGTCCCGCCAGTGCAAACACGCACCAGTAGGAATCATACTTAAAGGTCACATATTCCCTGCTTATCAGGAAAAGAACCGAGATCGCAGAGATCAGGCCTCCGGTTATGATCACGGCAATCTTTATGAATTTTGCCCTTTTTATATCATTTTTTCCGGAGCTTCCTCTGTCTATTGCCTTGTCATATACAAAGCATGCTCCGAAATACAATATCCCGCCCACAAGTGCAAAGATAAGAAGCCTCACCACCCAGTAAAGCTGGTCATAATAGGATTTAAGGACGGCCAGTATCATGGCAGTGGTGCTGTAGCCTTCCGCATTATCCGGAATGGAAAAAAGTTCCCCGACACCCTTTACATATTCAACAAAGCCGTACCTTATGCCAAGGTAAACAAGAAAAAGAAAAGCGGCGCCGAAGTATCCCAGAATAAACCAGAGCCCTCTGACAAAGCTTTTCACCACAGTCTCTACCCTTGAAGGAAGTCGTCCCGATTCTCCCGAAGCAAATGCCTCCCTGAATTCAAACATGCCGTACATCCATATGGCGATGATCAGGGAAAACTGGGGGAGATTGGAAAACCGGACATATATGCCGAGTCCGCAGAGCGCCCCGGAAATGATCAGATACATCCTGCGATCCCGGGTAAGTCCATGATAAAGGCAGGCCGCAGACAGGGTTATGATCAGATACGTAAGATAATGATACAGCACTCCTGTAGGTGCCCAGCACATGGAAAGCGCCGCAAATTCGCCGACAAACGCAAGAGGCGCGGGAAATTTCATGACCCTGGTAAAAACCAGATACATTATGACAGCTATAAAAGCAGGAACAAAGGAAGTGTAGAAATTCATGCCCCTTAAGGTATGTCCGTAAGGAAGCATCGTCATCAAATGGCCTATGCCGTTTGAAAGATATGTGGAAAAAAGCCACATGGGATCCACGCTGTGTTTTCCCATGTATTCGAAATTGGCGTAATTATATCCCGTATCCCAAAGGTCAAGTCCCTTATGGATAGCCCTGAAGGGATAAAGAGACAGTATTATAAGAGCCACGGAATCGCACAGATCCCTGACGGAATCGATATTGGCCTTCAGATACTGAACAGGCCCTGTTTTTGGATTTTTATTACCAGAATCAGTCATTTTTCTTCTTTATGATCCGGTCATAGGAAAGCAATAGAGCAAAGCATGCAGCCCAAAGTATCCCGCCTGCGATCATCAGGATATCAGATGTTAAGGAAGAGATATTCCCGTAAACGTATGTCAGGATGTAAGCGGTAATATTACTTACCGAATGCATCAGTATCGGAACTAGCAGATTTCCGCTTTTTTCATAAAGATATATGAAAAACAGCGACATGATAAGGGCATAGATGCCCTGAACCCCGTTTCCGTGATAAACGGCAAAGAGCACGCTGGTAAGTATCATGGCAGGTTTCCATGAAAGATAAGACTTGATGCCGTTAAAAATGATACCCCTGAAAAGGAGTTCTTCCGAAAGGGGCGTCACAAGGCCGTATACGATGATACCTATGGGAAAAGCGCATGAATACTGCATGGCCGCTGTCTGCCTGTACCCTTCGGACAGCTCTGCGATCCCGGATCTTGCAATTATTATGTTAAGGGAGATCACAAGAAAAGCGGCTGAAAGACACGAAAGCGCAGCATATACCGGACTTGTGATCTTTTTTAAGGTATATTTTTTTGCAAAGCCAAGAGCTCTTCCAAAGATCACCGCTCCGCAAACCGCAAAGCTTATGCCCGATATTATGACCGTTGTATTACCGGTGAAATCAACAAACTCTCCGTCCTTAAGGATCACCAGAGCTTCCTTTGTGCTTTCCGGGACCGAGTGGACAATGCCCATTATCACTATGGCCAGCAGCCATTCAACGCAAAGTCTGAGTATCAGGAACAAAAGAAAGATCAAAAGGATCCTTCCTATTATCCTGCTGTCATTACGGGCAGGCTTTTCAGGCTGTGAAGACTGATTTTTTTCAGAAAGAATTGATCTCGTCTCCTGAGTCATCGGTATTCTCCAAAGAAATTATTTTAAGGTCGTATTCAACGGATTCGGACGCCTTCACATGGCACACATCGCCTACACGTCTGCCCAAAAGCGCCTTACCCACAGGTGATTCATTGGTAATAAGACCGCTCAGGGAATCCGCCCTTACGGTGGTGACTATCTTGAAAGTGCGGACATCTCCTCTTCCCACAAATTCAACGGTCACAGTGTTGTTGAGACCCACAACATCATCTTCCGAGGTGTCATCTATGATCTCTGCGGTCTTGATCATATTCTCAAGATACGTGATGCGGGAATTGTTCTGCCTGTTGAACTTTTTTGCGGCATAGTACTCGAAATTCTCGGATCTGTCGCCCTGGGCCGCAGCTTCTCTTACATCCTCCACTGCCTTGGGACGGACCACGAGTTTTCTGTACTCGATCTCCTCCTGCATTTTTTTGATATCGGATTTTGTTAATTTATCATGCATCAGTTTTTTACCATTGCCAGCGAAATAAGTGAAATAAGTACCTGAAGGATCAGAAATCTGTTGACCACCTGGGTATTGGACCAGCCGTGTTTTTTTCTGAACTGATCGTGAAGCGGGGTCCTTACCCTGCTCATAAAGTTTTTGGCCTTAAAGACTCTTATGACTGTCAGCTTAACAAGACCCAGGCCTCCGTCAAACATTATGATCAGGCACAGCAGGATGTACATAAAGGGAGCGCCGGACAAAAGGATCGCTATGGCAAGGAAAACTCCGATGGCTCTCGAGCCCGCATCTCCCATAAGCACCCTTGAGGGAGTCGAATTGTACCAAAGGTACGCAAGGAGCGCCATTATCATGAAAAGGACATTGGCTCCCATTTCTATGCTTTTTCCAAGTATCATGGCAAGTGCATAGATGGACATTGTACTTGCGATGGACATTCCGCAGCACAGACCGTCAACTCCGTCACAGCAGTTGGTGACGTTGATGCTTCCCCAGACAAGCGCAATGACAAGCAGGGAAAAGATCACTCTCGGGATAGTAATATCAACGCCCACAAGAGCAAGGCGGATCGTCATTCCGTGATAATGGGTATATGCATAGGCAAGGACCACGGAAACGCCAAGGTCCAGAATGCCTTTTTTCAGCTCTCCCCAGGGCTTTTCTGCCGAATCATCCATATATCCGGTGAGCATACAGAGATTGATGACAAGCAGATAGATAACATATTCCAATTTTATCCTGCCGAAGATAAGGGAGACAAGTGTGAAGACAAGTATGAAGATGATACCCGCACCTCTGTGTTTTCCGACGGATTTGTTGCCATCTACGGCAAATTCCCTTCCTCCGTCCGTAGGCAGGAACCTTTCAAAGAGCTTGATTCCTATGAAGGTAAGAAAAAATGAAAGAAGCGCCCCCACCATAACGATGGTGTTTTTTATCTCATAACTGGTGAAAAGTTCGTAAAGCATATATCCCTCTCAAACCACGTTCATCGAATTGCCACATCACCCGGATCCAAATGAACGGGCATACCCGTCAGACCGTTTTTACGGCAAACTACAACTTGTATATTATACCATTTCAGGGCATATAAAATCTACCAAACGTTGATCTAAAACTCATATAATCAATACACGCCCCCGACAGAAAAAAGGACGTTGCGTAAACGCAACGTCCTTTGTCATCAACATGGGACCAACAGGGTTCGAACCTGTGACCTCCCGCACGTCAAGCGGACGCTCATCCCAGCTGAGCTATGATCCCGATTGCGAATTCTGCATATTAAACCGCCTCTTTCGCACAAAAGTTATTATACCTTTTAGAGGCTTTTCATGCAAGGAATATATTCGTTTCAAGCTGACTTTAGGGCATTTTTATTTCTTTGATTTGATGTTTTCAAAAATCCAATTATAATTATTGTTAGTGTGCTTTCCGTACGCAAAAAAATCCGCAAAAGCCGCAGGAAAATCATGAGTCAAATATCAGTCATAATCCCCACATATAACAGAGGGAAAACAATCAAAGAATCGGCAAAAAGCGTTCTTGACCAGACTTTTAAGGATATAGAACTGATAATCATTGACGATGCATCTTCGGATGATACCGAAAGCGTTGTAAAAAGCATCCGGGACGATCGTATTATTTATCATAAACTCCCGGAAAACAAAGGCGCTGCCGGAGCAAGAAATGAAGGTACAAAGCTTGCTAAGGGCGAGTTTATTGCATTTCACGACAGCGACGATATATGGCTTCCGGAAAAACTGGAAAAACAGCTTTCATATATAGAAACGCATCCCGAATATGATATGGTCTATGGAAAAGTCAGGATTATCTCAAACGAAGGAAGCTTTGATTTTCCCAACGAAGCTGTCGAAGGAGATCTCGAGGGGCAGCTATATCCTTGGCTCTTAAGGAGAAATACCATCGATACGCCCACTATGTTCATCAGAAAAACAGCTTTTGAAGAAGCCGGGGGATTTGACGGATCTCTCAGATGCCTTGAAGACTGGGAATTTGCCTTGAGATTTTCGAAGGATCACAAAATAGGTTTTCTGAACGAAGTAGTACTTGATTCATACAAATCTGAAAACGGCGTCTCAAGAAATAAAGCCGCATATTACGAGACCCGATGTAAAATGATCGCGATGCACAAAGAAAGCATGATCAGTCTCGGTATATTCGATGAAGTGGTCATGGATGTATTTTCCCGGGCCGAAAAATCGGAAATCCTCCCCCAGGTGCAAAAATTGCTGATGACATACCTTAAAACATGAGGAAAGGCAGCTTTTATCTGATATAATAAATAAAGGTCACAGAAACTCAAAACGGTCACAAACCGCGAAAGGATAATAATATGGAGTTTCCTTACGAATATTTCAAAGCAGAGATAATCGGTAAGACCCTGGTCTCTGAAACCATGAAAAAAGCCAGGGCTGCAACACTTGAAACCCTGTCAGAGGTGATAAACGCCATTGAAAAGAAAAACCTGCACTACTGCGCTCTTTACGGAACTCTCCTTGGCGCGGTAAGACACGGCGGTTTCATCCCCTGGGACGATGATATTGATATCGGGATGCCCAGAAAGGACTATGACATATTCAGGAAAACCTGTTTTGAAGACCTTCCCGAGGGTTACAATGTTCTGGATCCTTCTGAGGAATACGTGCCGGAACTTGATATTCTCAGGATCAATAACTCCGTGGCACCAAGCGCAGATCCCGATTTCCTCAGAAAATATCACGGATGCCCCTTTGTCATCGGAATCGATGTATATCCCATAGATGCGGTACCGGATGATCCAGAGATGGACCAGGGTATCTGTGATGCCATGAGACTCATCGCAAGAGTCATGACCATCGATCTTAATATCGAAAGCGCGGGAGTTTTAGAACTGGGTGAAAGGGAAGAAATCCTTCAGATACTGGAAAAAAGTCTTCACACCAGCTTCATGAACGACGAGACCATCCATATCGATCTTATGAGAAGCTATGACAAACTGGCATCGGCGTTCAAAGATAAAAAGACCAAAAATGTGACCGTTTACAGGAATCATCACGACAATCCGTCCCATATATTCTCAGCTGATTCCTTTAAGACCTTAATTGATGTGGAATTTGAGAACATGACCATAAAGATTCCGGCGGATTACAACAAAGTCCTGGAAACAACCTACTCAGGATACATGAAGCCGGTCCAGTGGAAGGACACCATCCACCATTACGGATTTGAAGACCAGCAGAGACTTGTGTACGATGCTCTGGGATATATACTATAGATCAGTCATCACAAACAAGCAGGTTACGTGTCACGGAACCTGTTTTATATTCACCAAAAAGAGGAGACCTTTTGGTCTCCTCTTTCTTGCGCGTGAACTATCTAATCTTGTGTACAGATTATCCGAGAAGGCTAAGAACACCCTGGTTGGACTGATTAGCCTGAGCCAGCATTGCCTGACCTGCCTGCTGAAGGATGTTCTGGTTAGAGAACTTAACCATCTCAGTAGCCATGTCGGTATCACGGATACGGGACTCAGCTGCTGTGGTGTTCTCAGCGACGTTGTCAAGGTTTGCGATGGTA
>CAMPAP010000120.1 GCA_946631935.1 uncultured Lachnospiraceae bacterium
AATGAGATATCCCCGGCATTGCCGGGGGTATCTCATTTTTACGTCACGCAGAAGCGTGCCGTAGAATCAGGGTTCATATCTCGGAGCGCAAGGGTGCGCTCCTCGGTCGGCGCAATTCTGACGTCCACAAGACGTCATGCGCCCCTTCTTCTGCAACGCAGGAGCGTGCCTCATATATATTTCTTGCGAATATACCGATAATAAACTAAACTGTATACATGACACTTGATTACAACATTTTACTTGAAGTTGCGGTTATTCCGCTGGATATAATTGTATATGCATATCTGGCGCTTCGTTATACCAATATGACTCCGGTAAACGTAGCCTTCAGAAGATTCGCATTCCTTGTTATGCTGGCAGATATCGTGGATGTGGCAACTGCTTTTGTTACAAGTGCCCATGATCTTGTTTCAAACCCTGCCCATTATCTGTGCAACATTCTTGATTCTTCACTTACATCACTTGCGGCATTTGCTTTTGTACACTATATATATGCATATGCCAATTCCGAAAAAGATAATCTTGCCCTGAGAAAGCTTGTGACGGGAATCCTGCTTTCCGTAAATTTGCTGCTCCTTTTTACGAATCCTGTTACAAATTGGGTTTTCAGATATGATGATGCGGGCAATTACATTCATGAATTTCTTTTTGTTCCCGTTGCATACGGTTTTCCCATTCTCTTTTTTGCCATAGGCAGTTTCTATATGTTTTTCCATATCAGAAAATTTAGGAGATCCCAGATAGTTACCATGATAATCGGGATAATCGTCGCTGCTGTTTTATTCCTTACACAAATGCTTTTTTACGACAATGTGCTCATCACGCTTTTTGTGGCGTCCATCGGCGTTCTTGTCATCTTTCTTACTCTTGAGACTCCTGACTATGTCAATTATCTTGAAGCCAAGGCCGAACTGACCGAAACCAAGGAAAGAGAGGCCGGTCTTCGGGCAAAGGAAAAGCTTTCAAGGGAGGTTCTTCTTGCTTTTTCAAAAGCAGTTGATGCCAAAGATCACTATACCAACGGACATTCGGAAAGAGTTGCAAGGTATGCCAAGGAGATCTCAAGACGCATGGGAAAGACCCCCGAGGAACAGGAAGAGATCTATGAACTTGGGCTTCTTCATGATGTTGGAAAGATCGGTATCGCTGAAGAAATAATAAATAAAAAAGGTAAGCTTACTGACGAAGAGTTTGACGTGATCAAGGGGCATACACTTATCGGATGGGATATCTTAAAGATCATCACCGAGATCCCCTGGCTGTCCACCGGTGCAAGATGGCATCATGAGAGGGTGGACGGCAAAGGCTATCCTGACGGGCTTTCCGGTGAGCAGATCCCGGAAGAGGCGCGTATCATCTGCCTTGCAGACAGCTATGACGCAATGACTTCCAAAAGGTCTTATTCAAATCCGCGCACTCAGGAAGAAGTAAGAAAAGAGATCGAAAGATGCAAGGGAACACAGTTTGATCCGGTGATAGCCCAGTATCTGATCGATATGATAGATGAAGATAAGGATTTTAAGCTTCGTGAACAGGATTAAAAATAGAAAGATCCTTCTTACCGTTTTTTTGGTTACGGTTATACTGACCGTAGGCGGATGCGGCGGAAGTGCTACAAGTTCAAAAAGCAGAAACGGCTGCAGAAAGATCGCCGAAGAATTTTTTGAAAATGTTGAAGATTCGGATCCCGTGACAATGCTTGGTCTTAAAGATGGCAAGGCAAATACCATCTACATGCGAAGCGGCGATAATATGTATATCAATGACATCGCTTTTGGTCTTGAGTATTACCTTTTTATCGAAGACGGTAAAAAGTGCGTTCTTACAAACGGCGGTGAAGTCTATGAAGATGATTTCAATTATCAGCTTTATATGGACACCGCAGGAAATACAGTAAACCAGTATGTCCTGAATAACTATGACAAAGATGCTTTCGGTGAAAAAGCAAAAGTAAAATATTCCGCAAGCGTTACAAACGGAATTGCCGGTAATGAGTCCGCATCAATGATCTTTCTTACTTTTGACTGTGTTAACGAAAACGAAAGATCTCTTGTTGAGATAACCGGTATCTCCGACGGCGGAGTTGTTAAAGAAATAGATTATAAGCTGACTTCCGATGCTTATACAATGGATATGGTCTTTATTTTCACATATGATGATTTTACGATAAATATCCCAAAGCACTGATATGAAAATACTTATTACAAATGATGACGGAATAAGGTCGGACGGAATAATAAGACTTGCCGAAGCTGCCATCAGACTCGGCGATGTGTGGGTTGTTGCACCCGAGTCCCAGAGAAGCGCCCAGTCCCACAGGATCACCTTAAGGCACAGTTTTGATGCATGGGAAGAGGAGTTTCCCGTGGAAGGTGTAAAGGCATATGCATGCAGCGGAACTCCTGCGGATTGTGTCAGGATAGGAGTGCTGAATATAGTTCCCGGAAAACCCGATCTTGTTCTTTCGGGCATTAATTACGGATTCAATGTAGCTACTGACCTTCAGTATTCCGCAACAGCAGGAGCGGCATTTGAAGCGGCATTCCAGGGAATCCATACCATTGCTTTTTCCGAGGATGCCTGTGAAATACATGAGGTGACGGACAGATATCTTCAGGAACTTTTGGAAGAACTTGTAATAGTTTCTCCCGGACATAATAGGATATGGAATGTGAACTTCCCAGGGTGCCGCTTAAGCGAGTGCAAAGGAATTCTCAGAGACCGTAAGGTCTGTACCAACAGGGCTTTTTATTGCGACACATATGATGAAAGTTTAGGAGAGGGTGGCCGCGTCTCGTATATGGTAAACGGTAAGAGAAATTTCATTGCAGAAGAGGATACTGATCTGAAGGCTGTTTTTGAAAATTATGTATCTGTCGGTTTGGTAAATAACATCACTTAAACTGTATGTGCGGATGAACGGACAAGTTAAAGGAACACACGACGTTTTTATCAGTTATTCAACAAAGAATAAAAATGTTGCAGACGCCGTGGTTTCGGACTTTGAACAAAATGGAATAAAGTGCTGGTATGCACCGAGGGATATACTTCCCGGAGAAGAGTGGGTTACCGCAATAACGACTGCCTTGGAAAATTCCAGGGCTCTTGTTCTTATTTTTACCGATGAATCCAACAATTCAAGACAGGTTATGAATGAGATAGCCATGGCATTTAATGCCGGACTTACCATAGTTCCTTTTAAGCTGACTAATGAACAGATGAGCAGCGAACTTGAATACTATCTTACAAGGGTTCACTGGCTTGATGCGGTATCTAAGCCGCTAAAAAAGAATATTGCCATATTAAGGGAATATATTGAGGTTATACTGTCCGCTCAAGGACCTGCTCCTTCGGGAAGAGAAGCAGTGCAATCCGTAAATGGCAGAGGATCCGCCTACAAGGGACCACGTTCAAAGAAAGTGCTGAAGGATCACCTGATAACAGTATTTGTCTTTGTGATCATACTGATAATAGGAATAATCTGGATCATTTCATCCATCATTCGTGACGGAGGCGTTTTTGCGGAAGAAATGAGACCTCCTGTTACTGAGACAGCTGAAAAAGCAGAGACTGTAGGGCCTTTCGAAGATGAACAATCCGAAGGAAAAGATCCGGACAGCCTGTATTACAATACCGGAAAGGACAAAGAACTGGAAGGGGATTACGCCTCGGCTCTTTCTTATTATCAGGAAGGGATAGAGCACGGAAGTATCTGTTCGTACATGGGAATGGGAGATCTGTATTATGACGGGCATGGAGTTCCCATGGATGAAGAAAAAGCCCTGGAATACTATCTGATGGCCGGAGGTTTTTCCGAAGGTAACGGGGATCCGCTTTTTAACAGAGATCCTGTGGGCGTGGATGACAGACAGTTTCTTAACAGGATAGGTCTTATCTATTTTTACAATGAGGAATATGAAAAGGCCATTTACTTTTTTACATTGAATGCGGATGAAAACAAAGACATAAACAGCATAGGTAACGCGGCTCTTTCATATGACAAACTCGGAGATACCGAAAATGCAGTGATCTGGTATGAGAAGGCTATTGAAGCCGGCCACAGAGACGCGGAAAACTATAAAAAGAGAGTAAGTGAGCTTCAGTGAACTGGGGTTAAAGGATAGGTTATGGAAGTATTGTTTAAATTTCTGGGTGATGAACCCGTGGACAATGTAATAACATGCATGAACTTCAAACTCGATAAGGTGGTTTATTTCGGATACCACGAGGTGATTGAGGAGCAGAAGAAGAGGATCGAGAATTTTCTGATAAATAAATGCAGCGTTAAGAAAGCCGTCTTTCATCCTTTGTCCCATAACGATCTTCAGTCGGTGCTTTCTTCAATGAGAAACGAGATTGAGTATGAGCTTGAACAGGGAAATCACGTTTTCTTCGATATTACGGGTGGAGAGAGCATGCTCCTTGTTGCGTTCGGTATGCTTGCCCGGGAATATGTACTTCCTATCCATATGTATGATATTGAGACAGGAAAACTTATAGAACTTGATGAAGGCTCTGATGTCTGCATGAGTTCCGAAGCAGAGAGACAGCGTGTATTTTTGAATCTTGATGCTTTTATAAGACTTCATGGCGGCAAGATCAATCATGCTCTTCATAAAGATATAAAAGAATCCGTAAGCAAAGATTTCGGTCAGGATATTGAAAAAATATGGAAGGCAGCCAGGTCCTTTGGCGACCTTTGGAATCCCCTTTCTGTTTTTATGAGCAGTTTTTTTATCCCTGATGATGATCTAAGCGTAAGACAGGATGCTTCTTATATCTTAAATGCTTTAAAAAAAACCGATACCAGACTGGATACTGCATCCGAACTCAATAAAATGCTTGACACGCTTGCAAAAAACGGCATCCTTCTGGACCTTAAGCATGAAGACGGCAAATACAGCTTCAGATATAAAAATGAAGATGTAAAGACCTGTCTGTTTGAAGGAGGCAGTGTTCTTGAACTGTATGTATATCAGCAGCAGAGAAAAAACGGCGGCGATTGCAGGGTCGGAGTTCATTTGGACTGGGACGGCAAGATACACGATAATCCCGGGGAAGATGTATTAAACGAGATAGATGTTCTTTCGCTTAACGGATATGTTCCCACTTTTATTTCGTGCAAGAGCGGAAAAATGGGACCGCAGCAGTCCCTGCATGCTCTTTATGAGCTTGATACCGTTGCCAGAAGATTCGGCGGAAAATATGCAAAAAAGGTTCTGGTAACGGCCGATAAGCTTGGAGATATATATCTTGAACGTGCAAGGGAGATGGGGATAGAGGTCAGGTGATCATAGCCTGACCTTTTTTAATCATATCCGAATCGCGCTTTTTAAGCGTGAAATGCATTTACAGCCCGTCTCCATTGACATAAGAAAAATTAAAATGATGAAGATACCTTCCTCGCGAAGGAACTCTAATAATCGGGGTGATGGTCACCCCGATAATAATAGCCCCTAATCACTCGGAAGAATGCTTCCTCGCGAAGGGGCTCTAAATATCGGGGTGACAGGATTCGAACCAATGTTGGTTTTCAGAAACCCAGTAAAATCAATGCTTTGGAAGAGACTCTACGAAAAAAGACACGCCAAAGACACGATCTTTATGTATAAAAAGCTATCAATCGTACTCAAAAACACCTTGGATCACATCGGATACATTCATAATATCCTCATATGCAAGAAGATCCACTCTATTGCATCCCCTTGCTTTAGGGTCAATGGCTTTTATCTGTTCACATATCACCGTTCCCGATTCACCCTTTTTCCCGCATATCGGAATATGTATAGGCCCTGCCGGAATAGCTGGGAGTATCGGGCATACATGAAATATCCCGGTTGCCTTTATAAAAGCATTTTTACTGACTATAACAAAAAGCTGTTTTTTAAAGCCTGATATCTTTATAATATCGCCCTGATAAAACTCGTTCATAAAATCTCTCTCCCTACCGGCTCGCCCCAATCAAAATCGCAAACAGATATTTCGCCGTTATACTCTGCCAGCCTTTCTTCAAAAGATTTATGAACAAACTGCTTTCTAAGTACTATACTGTCGTTTTCTATTTCTATATCCAATACATCAGAAACCTTTAACTGCATTTTATCCAAAATATCCTTAGGGATGCGTATTCCCTGGCTGTTACCCCAAGTCCTTATTGCTACCTGTTCCATGAAATCACCTCCTCGAATGTATATACATTATACAGTATATCCATTATACCTGCAATCTCTTGGTTATTTCATTTTCTGGCTACAAAAGAAACCGCATAAACATGCGTTTTCTCATATCAGGGTGATGTCACCCCGATAAAAAAAGCTCTGATCCCTCGGAGGAACGCCTCCTCGGGAAGAGCTTCAAATAATCGGGGTGACAGGATTCGAACCTGCGACCCCCTGGTCCCAAACCAGGTACTCTAGCCAAGCTGAGCCACACCCCGAAATCCATACAATATTACATTTTTCTGCCTGTTAATGTCAA
>CAMPAP010000121.1 GCA_946631935.1 uncultured Lachnospiraceae bacterium
AACTAAAAAAATGTCCGAGTATTATGGATAGAGTTCAGAGGGTTAAGTTATTTCGTTTATCGAGCGATAGAGCTAATACACATAAAGCAGCTGAAACACCTACATTATTTGCAACTGTTCTTGAACTGTCGGGGGACTATGTTGCTATTCCGAAGGTGTCCTCACAAAACAGACGATATATACCAATGGATTATCTTTCGAAGGATATAATCCCCGGTGATAAACTGTTTACAATGCCGAATGCCACTAAATATGAATTTGGTGTTCTTATGTCAAATGTTCATATGGCGTGGACACGTGCGATTTGTGGAAGATTAAAAAGCGATTACAGTTATTCTAACACTTTGGTATATAACAATTTCCCCTGGCCTTCCCCTACGGAGGAGCAAAGGAAAAAGATAGAGGAGTCTGCTCAGGGAATACTTGATGCAAGAGCGTTATATCCGGACAGCAGTCTTGCAGATCTTTATGATCCGCTCACCATGCCAGTAGAATTACAGAAAGCTCATCAGCAGAACGATATTGCTGTTATGAAAGCATACGGCTTTTATGGTAAGAATATGTCCGAAGCTGACTGTGTTGCCGAACTGATGAAGATGTATCAGGCATTAACTCAGAAATAAAGGAGACTAGCTGATGTCTAAAGGTTGGATGGATAAAATCCTTGATAATATATTCACTGACGAGTGGGTTGGTAAGCATGGCGAAAAGCTTACTGAACGTGAGCTGAAGTTTGTTCAGCTGTTCGGTAGAAAAGGAAAGATCCTTAAAAATGTATATTTCTCGGAGATTTGGGACTAGATGCTTGTTTTGGTGAATATTTTGTAATTTGCTAAAAATACCATATAATAATATATATCCCGACAGAAAGGAGAAAAAGTTCATGTTAAGCACAAATGAAATTCGAGACAGCGTTACAAAAGCGGTCGTAGGATATCCTGTGAAAAGCATAAAAATGTTCGGATCATATGCCGAAGGAAATCAGACAGAAAACAGCGATGTTGATCTGCTTGTTGAATTTTTTATGCCTCATGTTTCTCTCTTTACTATATCCGAGCTTCAAATAAAGCTTGAAGAATTGCTGGGAAAAGATGTGGATCTGATCCATGCGCCAATTCCTGAAGGATCATTGTTAGATATCAGAAAGACGGTAGATATATATGAAGCATAGAGACTATACCATTATAAAGAAAATCGTCAGTGAAATAGACATGGCAAATGACCTTTTGGGGGATATGATTCTTGAAGCCTTTGAAGGCGACGAAAAAACCAAAAGAGCTGTTTGCATGACGGTTATTAATATCGGTGAACTTGTAAAGAATATAACCGATGAAACCCGTGATAAATATAAAGAGCTGCCTTGGAAAGTTGCTGCAGGGTTCCGAGATATTGCGGCGCATAAATATCAGACATTGCAAATGGGAGATGTTTTCAACACCCTGAAGGAGGATTTTCCTTCTTTTAGAGATCAGCTACAGCATATAATTGATACTGAAACTGATGAATTTGTTTAATGCTAATCGGTTTGTTTTAGACAGAGAAAATAACACCAAGTCCATTATATAAAGGGGCTTGGTGTTTGCTTTGGTGTTTAATATCTAAATCCAGAGAAAAAAGAACCCTTTCCGGGTTCTTTTTCTGTCCCAATATTGCGTATTGCCTATTTAAATGGTATTATCAGTACATAAAAACGTACTAAAAACCGTACTTAAATGGGAGTGCTAAAATGCTTATAGCAAAGCAGATGGATATAAGATCCAATATAAAAAAATATTTCGATATGGCATTTGAAGGGGAAGCCATCGTGGTTCCCAGGAAAATGGAAAGAAATGTAGTTATCATATCTGAAAACGAATACAACAGACTTATCGCTGAAAGTCATATTGAAACCTATGCCCGGGGTGTTGCAAAAAACAGAGCAAAGAATAAGACGGTAAAATCCGGGGAAGTTCTTAAGCACAATTTGGACAAACTTGAAACCATCGGGTCGATGAAGGCAAACTGGAACGGTAACGGAGCCCCGGCATTTTCCGGCAAGCTTATTGAAAAAGCAAAAAAACTGATAAAAAAACTGTTTATTCAGCCTGAAGTATTTCCTACTGCACTGGGAACCATTCAATTGGAATATGACAACGCCAGAAGAGATCATATGGAGATTGAAATAGGGCTGACTAAAGATGCAGAGGTTTTTACGGTTTTATATAATGGCGAAGAAAGGCTTGAGACAATTGCTTCGGACAATGATTCAATAAACAGATTAGTGGGTGAATTCTATGGATGAACATTTTGATAATACCGAGAAATTATACAGAGCGGTTTATCCTCCGGAAGTTGCGGATATTTTCTGGAAAAAAGACGGGTCTATTTCTTCAGCTGCATTTGCCGATCCTAAGGGACTTTCTGTTGAACGTGGAGATCATCGTGAAGATGTGATCGTACTTGATTCCATGAGGAGAAGATTTTCTGGACACATTATTTCCTTGTATGTAAAAAACTGCGTGGATACGGGGGCGGTTGTAAAATATTTGCCTTTAAGAAAAGATAAGTATCATTCAGAAATCCATGGAAGTGAGTCGGTTCGGCTTTTATCAAAGTCCCAGAGAAGATATCTTGCCGTAAAGGCTGTAATTATGACTCCGAGACCTTTGGTGTAAACACAGATTTTTAAGGAATAACCGGTTATGAAAGACAGTTTTGAACGATATGACATGAAAGCGCCTCCGGTACGCACCAAATGGTACTTAAGGCCTCTCACATACATCTTAAGTGCACCGGATGTAAGAAAACACCGGTGTATCATCACAAAGACGGGGACTGAAGGGCTAAAGCCCCCCTTTGTTCTTTTGTGCAATCATAATGCTTTTATGGATTTTAAGGTTGCCACCAAGGCGATCTTTCCCTGGAGAGCAAATTATGTCGTTGCCATCGACGGGTTCATCGGCAGAGAAAAGCTTCTCAGAAATGTGGGATGTATCTGCAAGAGAAAGTTTACAAACGATACGATTCTTATTAGGCAGCTTGTGCGCACCGTCAAAAACGGAGATGTTGCCGTGATATACCCTGAGGCAAGGTATTCTCTGTGTGGAACTACTGCAGTCCTGCCTAAAAGTCTCGGTAAGCTCTGTAAGCTTCTTGGAGTTCCGGTGGTTACTCTTATCTGCCATGGTCATCACGTCAATTCACCTTTCTGGAACCTCCATGACAGGGGCGTCAAGCCTACGGAGGCAGAGTTTTCTCTTTTATATTCGGCAGAAGGGTTAAAAAACGCATCCCCCGATGAGATCAACACAAGGATCGCCAAGGCCTTTGAATATGATGATTTTGCCTGGCAAAAGGAGCGCGGGATCAAGGTCACATATAAAGGAAGAGCCGAAGGACTTCATAAGGTCTTATATCAGTGTCCTGCGTGTAAGACTGAATTTAAGATGTCTTCAAAAGGAACGATCCTTAAATGCGATGCATGCAAAAAAGAATGGGAAATGACTGAACTTGGTGAACTTCAGGCTCTAAACGGTGAGACCGAATTCTCTCATATACCTGACTGGTATGAATGGGAGAGAAAAAATGTCAGAGCCGAAGTCCTGACAGGAACCTATTCAAGCGGAGAGCTCCCTGTAAGGGTCGATTCGCTTCCTAATGCCAAAAAATTTATTTCTCTTGGAACGGGAATTATGATCCATGATATGGAAGGCTTCAAAGTAAGGGTTACCGACAGTGACGGTGACGTACATGAGATGATAAAGACCGTTCCTTCTATGTACTCATGCCATATCGAATATGAATATCTTGGAAAGTACGGGGACTGTGTAGATCTGAATACACTGACGGATACCTGGTACACATATCCGGACCCTTCCAAATGTGATTTTTCGGTGACTAAGATGGCTCTTGCCACCGAAGAATTATATTTTGCCCGTAAATGATCCCGTAAACATCCTCTTTCTTGATATAATCCCCGAAATATCATAAAATATAGAAGAATATGTGCCGCTATGGGCGGACAAGAAATCGTTATCCGTTTACATGTAAATGAGAGGTGCGATATGGCAAAAAAGGTTAATTATCCCATAGTCGTAAGACTTGAAGATATCTGCCCCACAATGGACATGGAAAAATTCAATCTGTTCAGGAATTTTTTTGATGAAAACGGGATCAAGCCGCTTCTTTGCGTAGTTCCGGACAATAAGGATCCCAAGCTGGTAAAGAGCACTTTTAATCAGGATTTCTGGAAACTCATCAGAGAGCTGAAGGAAGATGGATACGGTATCGCAATGCACGGAACCCATCACCTTGCAACGGGCAAGAGCCTGGGAATGATCTCAGGCGATGTTCCCACCGAATATGCGGGTATGAGTTATGAATCACAGCTGAAAAAATTAAGAGAAGGAAAGCATGCCCTTGCACAGCTCGGGCTTGATACGGAGGTTTTTGCGGCTCCGAATCATTCTTATGACAGGAATACCTTAAAGGCATGCAAAAAACTGGGTCTTAAATACATATCGGACGGAATGAGCAAAAAGCCCTATATGCTTGAGGGGGTAAAATGCATCCCCCTTTCACCGTCATGGAAGCATCATAAAAGCGGTCTCCTGACCATGTGCATATATCCCGGTAATGAGAATCTTGACGGCAGGGAGACGATCTTCGAATTCTTAAGAGAGAATCTCGTAAACGTCATTACATTTGAAGAAGCCTGCCGGTTCAAGGCTACAGGCTACCGTCTCGCCCAGTTTTCCGAAAGGCGCAACATAAGAAGATATAACCGCATCAGGGCAAAAGAAAGAAGAAGCGAAGAGGACTGACTCTTTGGAGGAGCATAAAATGGATTTACCGGCAATACTTGGCGGAACTCCCGTAAGGGATGAAAAAATATATTACGGCAGACAGTGGATTTCCGAAGAGGATATAAAGGCTGTGGCGGATGTCCTTGCAGGCCCCTATATCACCTGCGGCCCCAATGTCACTGAAGCTGAAAGAAAACTGGAACGCTATACGGGAGCACGGCATGCTGTTGTTGTCAACAGCGGAACCAGTGCTCTTCATTGTGCATGTATCGCTGCCGGTATAGGTGAGGGGGATGAGGTCATCACAACTCCCCTGACATTTGCGGCAAGTGCAAACTGTGCGCTTTACTGCGGGGCAAAGCCTGTTTTTGCAGACATTGATCCCGGGACTTATAATATCGATCCTGACAGTATCAGGGAGCATATAACGGACAGGACCAAAGCTGTTGTGGCCGTGGATTTTACCGGACAGGTTGTTAAGGCTCGCGAGATACGCAAAATCTGCGATGAGCACGGGCTTGTATTTATCGAGGATGCGGCTCATTCCATAGGCTCTAAGTATGACGGCAAAAATGTCGGAACCCTTGCGGATATGACCTGTTTTTCCTTCCATCCTGTGAAGACGGTAACTGCAGGAGAAGGCGGAGCGATACTTACAGATGATGAGGGGCTTTATAAAAAGCTTGTTCTTGCACATGCCCACGGAATAACAAGGGATGAATCCGAGATGCTTGAAGCTCCCCATGAGGGAATGTGGTATTACGAGATGATCTCTCTCGGATATAATTACAGGATGACCGATTTTCAGGCTGCGCTTTTAATAAGTCAGCTGGGAAGGATAGATGAGTTTATACGCCGCCGCAAGGAGATCGTCAAAAGATATGATGAGGCCTTTAAGGATCTTCCGGGGATCATTGTTCAAAAGGAGATCCCCGAGTCCGATACATCAAGGCATTTATATATCATCAGACTTGACCTTGAAAAACTAAAATGTACCCGCAGGGAATTCTTTGATGCAATGAGTGCGGAGAATGTCCAGTGCCAGATCCATTATGTTCCGGTGTACTGGTTTCCTTACTACAAGAGTCTTGGGTATGAAAGGGGACTGTGTCCCAATGCCGAGGAAGTATATAAAGGCATTATGAGTATTCCTCTCTATCCCGCAATGACCGATAAGGATGTGGAAGATACCATCACCGCAGTTAAAAAGCTTACTGCATACTATCTTAAATGATCGGAGAATTATCAGATGAAAAAAGCTCTTATTACCGGGATCACCGGACAGGACGGCAGCTATCTTGCTGAATTTCTGCTGGAAAAAGGATATGAGGTTCACGGTGTTGTAAGAAGATCATCCGTTGAAAAAAGAGAAAGGATCGATCACCTTGAAGGAAGAGAGGGTTTCTTTCTTCATTACGGGGATCTCGGAGATTCACTCAGCCTTGTAAATGTTATCGGCTCCGTAAGGCCCGACGAGATATATAATCTTGCGGCCCAGAGCCATGTTCAGGTATCCTTCGATGTTCCGGAATTTACCGCGGATATCGATGCAACAGGTGTTCTCAGGGTCTTAGAAGCTGTAAGGCTTACGGGCCAGGCCAAGACCTGCCGTATTTACCAGGCATCCACTTCAGAGCTTTACGGCAAGGTTGAAGAGGTTCCCCAGAGTGAAAAGACTCCTTTCCATCCTTATTCTCCCTATGCCGTGGCAAAGCAGTACGGTTACTGGATCGTAAAGGAATACAGGGAAGCGTACGGGATGTATGCATGTTCCGGTATTCTTTTTAATCATGAATCGGAAAGACGCGGAGAGACATTTGTGACCCGTAAGATCACTCTTGCGGCAGCAAGGATCGCTGCGGGACTTCAGGAAAAGCTTTATCTCGGAAATCTCTCATCCCTTCGTGACTGGGGATATGCAATGGATTACGTCAAGTGCATGTATCTGATGCTCCAGCAGGAAGAGCCTGACGATTACGTTATCGCTACAGGCGTCCAGCATTCTGTCAGGGAATTCTGCACTCTTGCATTTCATTATGCGGGCATTGAACTTGAATTTAAAGGTGAAGGCGTGGACGAGAAGGGTTATGACAAGGCAACCGGAAAGGTTTTGGTTGAAGTCAGCAAAGAATTTTTCAGACCTACCGATGTTGTCAATCTTCTGGGAGATCCTTCTAAGGCTAAGGAAAAGCTTGGCTGGGATCCTTCCGAGACAAGCTTTGAAGAACTTGTCCGTAAGATGACGGAATATGATGTAAAAAAAGTATCCCTTGAGGTTAACAAAAAATAAATGAATGTCATTTTACTGTCAGGCGGCTCGGGAAGAAGACTCTGGCCGCTTTCCAATGAAGTCAGAAGCAAACAGTTCATAAAATTTTTTAAAGATCCCGACGGCAATCCTGAGTCAATGGTCCAGAGAGTGTACCGTCAGATCGTCTCTGCAAGTCCGGATTCCACCGTGACGGTGGCTTCTTCCAGACAGCAGCTTTCATCCCTTAAAAATCACCTGGGCGACATGGTGAGCATTTCACCTGAACCCTGCAGAAGAGATACCTTTCCTGCAATAGTTCTTGCGGTCTCTTATCTTGTGGAGAAAAAAGGGCTGCCTGCGGATGAAGTAGTCATTGTTTCTCCGGTGGATCCTTATGTTGATGATTCATATTTCAAATCCTTTGTGGATCTTGAAAAGATAGCATCTGAGATGGAGAGCGGAGTATGCCTTCTTGGAATCAGTCCTTCGTTTCCCACTGCAAAGTATGGATATATCATTCCCGAAGACAAAGAGAGTGTGAGCGAAGTTTCATCTTTTAAGGAAAAGCCTTCGGAAGAAGAGGCGGAAAAACTCATAAGTCGCGGAGCCTTGTGGAATGCGGGAGTGTTTGCCATGAAGGCCGGTTACGTCCTTGATGTAGCAAAAAAGACTCTTGGGTTTAAGGGATATGATGATCTGTATGAAAATTACGATTCCGTTCAAGGAATAAGCTTTGACTATGCCGTTCTTGAGAAAGAAAAAAATATACGTGTTCTCAGATATAACGGAGAGTGGAAGGATGTCGGAACCTGGAACACTCTTTCAGAGACCATGGATTCCGATTCCATGGGAAATGTCATCTTTGGCGGAGACTGCAAGAATACTACCGCGGTCAACGATCTTGATATCCCTCTTATATGCATGGGGCTTGAAAATATAGTCGTTGCAGCAGGGCCGGACGGAATACTTGTTTCCGACAAGCATCAGTCAAGTTATATAAAACCCATCGTCGACAAGGTCGCAGGTGAGATCAATTATTCCGAAAAAAGCTGGGGGTCCTTTAAGGTCATTGATTCTGCATCGGGAAGCATTACCATAAAGGTCACATTCCTTCCCGGTCATCACATGTACTATCATTCCCATGAAAGAAGGGATGAAGTATGGACGGTCATTGACGGTGAAGGCATAGCTGTCGTTGACGACAGGAAGATCCCCGTAAAAAAGGGAAGTGTGATTGAACTTCCCGCAGGATGCAGACATACGATAATAGCCGGGACCAGACTGGAACTCATTGAGGTTCAGACGGGATCCGAGATCAGCGTGAGTGATAAGATAAAGTATGATTACGAATTCTAACAACACCGGAAAAGGTTATATTTCCAGGGAAACCGATCCTGTTTCTTTTAAGTATTTTATTCCTTTGGGACTGTCTTTTCTTTTGCTTGTTATCCTTAACATAATTGCGGGACAGAACTGGATAGATTCCGATATGAGTGCGGAGATGGTTTTTTCCGATCTGCTTTCGGATACGGGTCATTTATTTGCAAGCCCTGACTGGTACTACTCAACGGAGTTCAGGATCCTTTACACACAGATCCTTTTTGTTCCTCTTCTTAAGATAATAGGAAGCTGGAGCATTGTCAGGATCATTACGAATATCGTTTTTTATATTATCCTTGTACTTTCATATATGTTTATGATGAAGGGATATGAAGCAAAATATGTGCTTCTTACTTCTTCGGTCCTTCTGCTTCCGGTTTCTGAAGCAATTGCCCAGCATGTGCAGTTTGGCAATACATACATGTCCCACATGATCCTTATGTTTTTAGCCATAGGTTTTGTAAGAAGGCTGGATAGTCCCAGGATCAATCTTACAGGCAAGGTCCTTTTGTGGATCCCGTTTTCGGCACTTTGTTTTATCTGCGGTGCATCCGGTGTAAGATATTTCCTCATAATCTTTGCACCCCTTCTTTTGTCCGGTATCTGGAGAACCTACGATATGTACGGAATACAGGACGGCGCCCTGAAAAAATGGCTTGCGGGTCTGAGTCTTTTTAAGATCTCTTTTGGCGCATCCCTGATCGCTCTTGCAGGCTATGCGGTAAATACTTTGATCATCCGTTCAAATTATGTTTTTACCACATATGAGTCTCTTTCGTTTGTTCCCATCAATAACGGAATATGGTTTGAAAGAGTGGCATCCGTTACAGGATGTCTTTTGGAAGTTTTCGGATATATTCCCGGAGGAAGCGTTCTTTCCCTCAGGGGTATAGTTACACTTTGTGCTTTCGTTATGATATTCCTTATGTTCTATATGGTCAGGAGGACCTATAAGGATGCCTCTGCGGGTTCGGGCTTGCTTGGCGGAGATGATATCTTCGGTGAGAGCGATCCCGAAGATCTTTTCTTTTTGCATATGTTTATTTCGGGATTTGCAGTAATGTCATTTTTCCTGCTTTTTACTGATACAACTCTTACTCCGAGATATTTTTCCACATGCATTTATATGTCCCTTCCTGTTCTTGTAATATGGTTATCAAGGGAAAATGAAAGGGCCCTGAGGATGGTATATGTGACTGCGCTCGCTTTCTGCCTTGTGCTTAGCACACTCAAGATATCATATTCCATGATCAAAACCGATAAGAACGAAGCAAGAAAAGAAGTTGTGGATTATCTTGAGTATAACGGTCTGTATAAGGGCTATTCATTCTATGATGATTCAAATATCCTTGTGGAATTGTCCGACGGAAAACTTGAAGTCGGTGCGGTGAACAAGGATGATTTCAGTTTCTTTTTATGGTCAACTCCGGGGAGGTTCTATACGGAAGGAGGCGCTCCAGGCTACTTTCTTCTTGTTCCTGAAGGTACCGCTGTGCCTGATACTTTAAACCTCCGCTCCTTTGACAATGTTGCGGGATATGATGTCTATGTTTTCGAATAAAGACACTAAAACCAATAACAAATACAATCTGATCCTGCTTTTTGTCATCCTGTTCGTACTTGTCTGCGACGCCTTTTTTGTGTCCCGCAAGGAAGGCTTTCACATGGATGAGATCTTAAGCTATGAGCTTTCAAATTCAGAGTTTACCCCCTGGATAACTCCCACCCAGCCTCAGGGCAGGCTTGAAAAATACTATCAGTCCAAGATATATGACAGGAATATACTTGTCCGTATGGCCAATCTTTTTGATCAGGCTGTTGATGTGATAAGTAACCAAAGCTCATCCGAAGCCGCATCCATGACCGCGGATGTTTATGACAAGCCTGTATGGATGTCCCGTGAGGAAATAGTTGGTTACGTGACTTATGACAAAAAGGATTCAGTCCTTTTTTTGTCTCCGTATTATAACTCCACCACGGATAACCATCCGCCGCTGTATTTTATGCTCATGGGATTCCTGTCCATGATACATGAACTTATATCTCCCGGAACTCTTTCCGCATGGACAGGCTGCATTCTCAATATGGTCTTCATGGCGTTTTCCCTATTGCTTATAGCGATCATCTTCAGGGATATACTGGGTAAAAAAATACCGGTATCTTTGCGGCTTTGTTCTACGGTCTTTCCGCCGCAGGCATTTCCACGGTCCTTCTCATCAGGATGTATTCCATGGCAGCTTTTTTCTGCCTTGCTTTTACATATGTGCTGTTGAAAAAATTAAAGGACGGAGAGGATTTTAAGAAGGGAAACAGACTTCTTATACTTGTGACAGTTTTGGGATTCCTTACCCAGTATTTTGTCTGCATATATTATTTTTTCCTTACCGCATTTGTAATGCTTTATCTTGCGCTAAAGCGTGAAAAAAAGAAGATACTGTATCTTTTCAGGGCGCTTGTTATCTCCGGTATCTGGGGTGTCTGCCTGTATCCTTTTGTATTCCATGATCTGTTTGGTACTAAAGTAGGCGAATCTGTCATGGGAAGTCTTACGGATGCATCCGGTTATTTTTCAAAGCTTGCTTCTTTTTTCCGTATATCATCTGCAGAAGTCATCGGTTCCGTAACAGGTATGATAGTTGTTCTGATTCTTGCGCTTCTCAGTCTTTGTTATTCGGCAAAAGAAAAGTCCGTTGATATCCCTGTTCTTTTTATGGGAGTTTCTTCCGTTTTGTACCTTTTGACCGTAAGCAGGATCGCTCCGTATCTGGTGGACAGATATCTGATGCCTGTTTTTCCTGTCATGTCCCTTTGCGCGGTCTTTATTGTCCAGAAGGTGATAATCATCATTTCAGGGAAATATATTAAGAGTGAAAAAACAAGAAAAAGACTGTATTACGGTTTGTTTGCGGCTTTGATGCTCATGTGCACAGCCCTTTCGTTTTTCCATGTCCCGGGCTATCTGTATAAGGGATATACTTCCCAGAAAAAGATCTCCGAAAGATACAGAGGTCTTGATGCGGTGGTGGTTTATGAGGGGACGAGCTTTTACCAGAACATACCGGAGCTTATGAACTACGGAAACACTCTTTTGTTAAAAGAGGATGAACTTAAGGAAGAGTATGACAGACTTTCATCGGATGATGAGCTGATCGTCATAATAGGACCCGGAGTGGGAAAACAGGTTGTTTATTCCGGGCTTGGCAAGCCCTACGGTTTTTCATCCATGACAGTCCTTCTTGAAGACGGGGTTTTCGGTGATACAGTCTGCCTTCTTTCAAAATAAGCCGTTTCGGTGTATAATAATAATTTGTCTGATGATTTTGAGGTGAATATGGAGACAATTTTTTCAAAGCTTAAGGTTAATAACGAATTCGAGCTTTGCTGCGTTTATTCGGAGGATGCAAAAAATCTTCTTGAGCAGGCGCTTTTAAAGGCAAGGATCTCTTATTATATGAATTATCCCAGGAAAAAGTTTTTCGATCATCACAGATTTAACTGCATTTTCTGCGTAAACGAGTCAAATCTTGATGAGGCAACCGAGATAGTTGATGAGATCTTCGGGCCTGAGGATCCGGATATCAGGATGATAGCAAAGAAAAATCCCGTGGATTATTTCTGACGCCCGGGGGATATAAAGGAAAGTATCGGTTTTTTGGATTTTGACAAACCGTTTGGAAATCAGGAAATGAATTACAGCAGAAGCGGCGTCATTCAGAGAAGACGCGAGTTAAATTCATACGGAGGCAAGATCATAAGAAAAGTATTTTTGCTTTTCTTTAAGCTTATGCTTGCCGGGATCATCACAGTATCTGTTTGCCTTCTTGCAGGAGGGATAGGTCTTTTTAAATCCATCCTTGCGGGAACTCCGGTCATTCATATATCGGATATCATAGCAAACGGTCAGGCGACCATTGTTTATGATGCCATGGGTAACGAGTTTGACCACTATGTGGGCCAGGATGCGAACCGTATTGAAGTTACCTGGGACGGAATACCCAGACAGCTGGGACAGGCTTTTGTTGCCTGCGAAGATGAGCGTTTCTACGAACATAACGGCGTCGATTATAAAGGAATGGCCCGTGCTCTTTACCAGTTCTTAAGATCCGCAGGAAACGAGACACAGGGTGCCTCCACCATTACCCAGCAGCTGCTTAAAAATACCATCTTCACCGAGTGGACGGAAGAGGGTGACAATATGATCAAGAAGATCAAGCGTAAGATACAGGAGCAGTATCTTGCGATCGAAGTCACCAAATCCACAAGTAAGGATGAGGTTCTCTTAAGGTATCTTAACGCCATCAATATGGGTCAGAATACCCTTGGAGTTGAATCGGCGTCCCAGAGGTACTTCGGAAAGTCAGCCATAGAGCTTAATCTTTCCGAGTGCGCGGTACTTGCATCCATAACCCAGAATCCTTCATATTACAATCCCATATCTCACCCTGAGAATAACGTAAAGCGCCGTAGGACTTGTCTTGACAAGATGCTTGATCTGGAGTTTATAACCCAGGAAGAATACGATGAAGCCATCGCGGATACGTCGGATGTTTATGACAGGATCCAGTATCACAACACTTCACTTTCAACCGCCAATAAAAGAGAGGGTAATTATTTTTCAGACTCTCTTTATGATGATGTGCTTTATGACCTTGTGAATGTGGCGGGATATGACAGGAGTCAGGCTGAGCATATGCTCACCAGCGGAGGACTCAGGGTTTATTCCACCATGGATCCTTACATCCAGTCGATAGTGGATGAGGAGTTTGCAAATCCCGAGAATTTCAAATTCGCTGACAGGTACGGACTTACTTATGCACTGACCATATATGATGAAAAAGGCGAGGAGCACAATTTCTCCAAGGAAAATATGGCAACCTACTTTAAGAATAAGTATGGTTTCAGCAAGTATAAGCTCCTTTATACCTCCGAAGAAAATGCGATGATCGCCATCGAAGAGTACAGGGCAGCCTGCTTTGAAGAACTTGGTCTTGTTGAGACCGATGACAATTATCTGGAGAGCATAACTCTTACGGTCCAGCCTCAGATGTCAATGGTGATCGAGAATCAGGCAACCGGTGAGATCGTAGCCATAGCAGGAGGAAGAGGAGCCAAGGAAGGAAGAAGGACCCTTAACCGTGCGACGGGATCCAGCAGATCTCCCGGATCTGTATTCAAGGTGCTTGCATCTGTGGGCCCCGGAATAGATACCGGTATGGTCACTCTTGCCACCACTTATCTTGATGCACCTTTTAATTACAACAGCGGAACAAGGGTCCAGAATACATCGAAATCCGTAAGCTACAAGAACCTGTCCCTAAGGTACTGTATCGCATATTCCATGAATATCGTTGCGGTCAAGAATCTGACGTATATCGGACCCATCACGGGATATACATATCTTCAGGATCTGGGCTTTTCAACTCTTACCGCAGGCAAGGAGATAAACGGACAGATATATTCGGATGTCACCCAGTCACTTGCCCTCGGCGGACTTACATACGGTGTTACGAATGAGGATGTAACGGGAGCATATGCATGTATTGCAAACGGCGGCTCGTACATTAAGCCCCATCTTTATACAAAGGTTACCGATTCCTACGGAAATGTCATCCTTGACAACACCAACCGTGCCGGAAGACAGGTATTTAAGGAAACCACCGCATGGCTCCTTATAGATGCCATGAGAGACTGTGTACGCTACGGAACAGGTACCAGAGTTAATTTCGGCAACATGGATATTGCCGGAAAAACAGGTACCACATCCGACGGATGGGATCACTGGTTTGTTGGAATGACACCCTATTATACAGCCGGAGTATGGACCGGATATGATGACAACACAGAGCAGACCTGGGACGAGATGCATACTTCCGAGCAGCTTTGGCGTGCCATCATGAGCAGGGTTCATGAGAATCTTGATTACAAGGAATTCAGGATGCCTGAAGGCCTGGTTGCCGTACAGGTATGTTCGGAGTCCGGACTTCTTCCCAAGGAAGGACTTTGTGACGGCTGTGTTATTACAGAGTGGTTTGCGGAAGGAACTGAACCTGTAGATACATGCGATCTCCACTACGCAGGTCTGATCTGCGCTTATGACAATAAGATAGCATGTCCCAACTGTCCCTTTGCTTATGAGGGCGCGACTCTTCTTCCCAAGATAGACGGTTTCCATCCGGATCTTCTTATGGGTGATCCCGCTCTTGTACAGGGCAACACCGTCATTATAGATAACGGTGACGGAACACAGACTTTGACCGTACCGGATACAGATCATATGTGCCAGCATACGGATGAATTTTTCTCATCTCCCGGATATGAAGCCATCATCGCAACGCAGATGGCAGAACTCGAAGCGGTAAGGCAGGCCAATGAAGCTGCGGCACTTGCTGCGATGCAGGCGGCTGTTGCATCACAGGACGGATGATGAAAGTCTGACATAAAAGCAGTAAGCTGACCTGAAATGATATTTAAACGCCCGCAGGAGAAATCCTGCGGGCTTTGATTTATATGTCAGTATTATTTGCTGTTCTTATTATTGTGTGTCTATTTTATTCTCGGTATTATTTTCTTATTCGTCTTCGGGGTCGGCATCGGTTTCCGCCTCGGGATCAAGGCCGTTTCTTCTTGCCTCTATCTCGCCCAGAAGTCTCTTTTTGCCGGATTCGGCGTTCTTGATGGCTGTGCACTGTTTTGCAAACTCGGCATTTTCATCATTTTTGTATTTTTCATAATATGCCTTGCCGATTGCAATATAATTTTTCTTTATAACTTCATCGCAGGTGGTCACCTGTGTTTTCAGGCTGGCGATATCAGCAACTTCCTTGGCTTTTGATTTTACCTGCTTGCCGGCCATGACTACGGATTCACCGATTTTTTCAAAAACATCCATTTGCAAATATCTCCTTTGTGTTATGATTATAAAAAAATTCGGAAATCTTATTTACCGCTTTTTTACTATATCACCCGCTTCCGGATTTGAAAAGGAAAAAACTTGGAACAAAGTCTTGCATACAATGTAATAAAAAAAGAAGGAACTTCCGAGATCGTTGTAACAAAATCGAGATTTATCGGTCTTCTTGTCAGTGTACAGGACGCTGCCGGGGCAGAGGCTGTCATTGCCAGGATAAGAAAAAAATATCATGATGCAAGACATAATTGCTGGGCCTATGTGATACTTGAGAACGGAAAATATGTTTCAAGAAGTTCCGACGACGGTGAGCCTTCAGGTACTGCCGGAAGACCCATACTGACAGTTATGGAAGGAGCCGGTCTTGTGAACGCCCTCTGCATTGTAACAAGGTATTTCGGCGGAGTCCTTCTGGGTACGGGAGGACTTGTCAGGGCATATACCGATGCGGCAAAGGCTTCTCTTGAAGATGCGGATATATCTCCCATAAAACCCGGCATTATCATAAAGCTTTCATTTGATTATCCCGATGAACCTGTCATAAGAAGAAGGGCCGAAAGTCAGGGATTTTTCGTGACGGGAACAGATTACGGAGAAAAAGTGACTTTTGTTCTGACAGGGCCGAGAAATGAAGCGGACAGCTTTTGCGCGGGGATAACGGATATTACCGGTGGAAAAGTCACACCTGAAAAAGGTGAAGAGATATATTACTGATCCTGTGATGAAGATACAGACACCGGGGAAATACAGGTATCATCTTAAGGCTTCAGGTGCCAGGTATACGGGGATCATCAGATAAAAAGGCAGTGCGTATCTTACAAGTGCTATGGGGCCTAAGAGCATAGTAAGAATTAAAAGCGCAGGCAGCCAGAAGACAGTTCTGAAAATATTCTTTTTTTCTTTTATCGCTTCGTTATAAGAAAACAAAAATACCCAAATATAAAATGAAGGCAGAAGTATTATGGATAATACCGGTATCTTTTGCCATGAAATATCAAGAGAGAGACTTTTGTAAAAGCGGTTCAGCCCGGCAAGAACAGGTTTTGCCACGCCGGGAGTTTCGATCATAAACTGGAAATATGCGCTTTCTGAGTATATTTCATTTCCTACCTTGTATCCTTCATAGCCTGTTATGGGCGCAGATAAATACCAGTAACCATCCGTCATGATCCCGAATGCATCAAAGAAGATCCCGGGTTTTTTGAGGAAAGTATTTGCCCACAGTAAAGCGTATTTTCCGGGATCTTCTTTAAAATTATCCTCAAGGAAATTCACCTTTATGTTATCCGCAAGCTTTGGATTGTAGTTTTCCAGTATCACTTCCGGGATCATGGAATAAAGGATCTCAAGTTCTTCTTCCGAAAAAGAATCCCTGTCCAAAGAGTGAACTCTTGCAAGCTGCTGCATGGGAACGCTCAGCATCTCACCCTTTTCACCTCTTTTTACGGGAAGAAACGCAATGAGAGCTTCGGTCACTACCAGATAAAAAACAATCCCGGTTATCAATACGGGAAGTATTTTCCTTAATCTTTTTTCCAGGAAAAATACAAGGATGCAGAAAAGAGGCATTATGTAAATGCCGTTATTTCTGAAAAACAGGATCATGCAGACGGATACAAAGAGTAAATACGGAGAAGCCTTTTCGTGAGCTGCTCTTATGAGAAGGGTAATAAAGAGGATGATGCCTCCGGAAAACAGAACGTCTTTTGCGGTGCATACCATGAACATCTGGACTGTGGGGAAAAGTGCCAAAAATACGAAGGAGACTGTAAGCCTGACTTTGCCAAGTCCGTATCTGCAGAGTGTGGTCAAAAGATATGCCAAAATACACGACATAACCATCATCTGCAGAAGAACAAAAATCGTGATTCCGGCATTGTATGTTCCAAACAGCCTGTTTCCCAGCCTCAGGAGATTTCCGAGTAAAAGCTCGTGGATTATGGGGTGGTGATTTGAATATTTGAAAGTAAACACCTCATAACTTTCGGTCTCTGCATCATAGCAGAAAAATCCGGGCATTGAAGCAAGAAGCGCAGGTACATAACTTACGAAAAAAGCGGCCCAGGTCAGGAAAAATGCCTTCTTTGACACATCTTTTTTTTCAACGTGGCAGCTCGTTTTTTTGAAGAACCTGTCTGAAAGGGACATGATCAAAAATACTGCAAAAAAGATAATAAGCAGGACAAACCAAAATGCGTAAGAGGTAAGATCGGTGTATCCCCTGTTTTCAAGCTGCCATCCGGCGACGGTGCATCCGGAAAAAGCGGCGGAAAAAACAAGATTGCATACTTTTTTTCTTTTGTCCTTAAAAATGTCCTTAAAAAGAGATTTCATATCATATTCCGCGGTGTTTTTTCACTTTCCATCACATTATATCAAAGATGCGGATAATATCCGCAGTTTTTTGAAAAACAGGCTCCGGTTCTTTCAGAATGCTTGACACGGGAAACTTCGAACCATATAATTTTTAAAGGATCAAAAATATGTAAGCACTTACAAAATTAATTTTAAAGGGGTAACGGGTACAATGAGATATTTTTTTACATCAAAGATAGAAAAAGAAAACGGAGAGACACAGATACAGATACCCTTCAATATCTGGGAGGTCTGCAGGCAGCGTGAAGAGATAGATGCGGACATTGTCATCGACAACCAGATAATTGAATGCAAGCTTGTTCCGCTTGATGAAAAGGGACTCTATAAGGTCATCATTCCTTCGGGCACGGAGCTTAAAGTGGACCTTGATGCGTATCATAAGTTCCTTCTTCATGTAAAGGATTCACTTATAAGGATAGACCAGAATTCTCCCTACAGTTTTGATAAGCCCATCAGAAATATCGATCACATAGATCTTATCATCCAGCCTGCAGACGGTCTTTGCGGACAGACCTGTATCGCAATGCTTGCCGGTGTGACCATTGCAGACGTCATCACGGTCATGGACTGCCGCGAGTGGCAGGGAACCATGGGACAGCTTATCTCGGCGCTGAATTATTACGGAATAGATCATACCGATATAATCGTTTATCCTGCAGAGGGAGAAAAGGTGGTTCTTCCCAAGGCTGCGATCCTTATGGAGAAAATGGGAAGATTCAGTCATTATCTGCTCTATTTTGACGGAAAGTACTATGATCCCAATCTCGGCATCATGGAAGAATATGATATGACAAAGCTTAAGGGATATCTTGAACTTAAGATCTGAACGGCTAAAACATAAGTGATATAAAAATACCGCAGAAAACAGACATTCTGCGGTATTTTTTTATGAGAAAAAAAATATAAAAATAGTACTTGCATTTCCGGTAAGGAAAGACTAATATATGTATTGTTGGTTAGCACTCAATCAAAATGAGTGCTAACAGATGAAAAAATCATGAACGCTGTTTGGCGTTAAAAAGGAGGCAATAATATGAAGTTAGTACCTTTAGGTGACAGAGTAGTCCTTAAGGCAGTAGCTGCCGAAGAGACCACCAAGTCCGGAATCATCCTTGCGGGAGCAGCAGGAAAAGAGAAGCCCTCACAGGCAGATGTAATTGCCGTAGGCCCCGGAACCACTTCTGACGGCAAGGAAGTAAAGATGGAAGTTAAAAAGGGCGACAGAGTCATTTATCAGAAGTATGCGGGAACCGAAGTAAAGCTTGATGACGACGAAGAATACATTGTAGTCAAGCAGAGCGATATCCTTGCAATTGTTAAATAAGGGAGGCGTTATCAGATATGGCAAAAGAGATCAAATACGGCGCTGAGGCTCGCCAGGCACTTGAGAACGGTGTCAACAGCCTTGCAAACACAGTCCGTGTAACACTCGGACCTAAGGGAAGAAATGTTGTACTCGATAAGAGCTACGGCGCACCCCTTATCACCAACGACGGTGTTACCATCGCCAAGGAGATCGAGCTTGAGGATGGTTTCGAGAATATGGGAGCACAGCTTGTTAAGGAAGTTGCTACCAAGACCAATGATGTTGCAGGTGACGGAACCACAACCGCAACCGTACTTGCTCAGGCAATGGTTAATGAAGGAATGAAGAACCTGGCAGCAGGCGCTAATCCCATCATACTCAGAAAAGGAATGAAGAAGGCTACCGATGTTGCTGTTAAGGCTATCAGCGACATGAGCCAGAAAGTCAACGGAAAAGAGCACATCGCCCGTGTTGCGGCGATCTCTGCAGGAGATGACGAAGTAGGACAGATGGTTGCAGATGCAATGGAGAAGGTTTCAGGAGACGGTGTCATCACCATCGAAGAGTCCAAGACCATGGCTACCGAGCTTGATACTGTTGACGGTATGCAGTTCGACAGAGGATACATTTCAGCATATATGGCAACCGATATGGACAAGATGGAGGCTGTACTTGACAATCCTC
>CAMPAP010000122.1 GCA_946631935.1 uncultured Lachnospiraceae bacterium
GCTGATGTAGAAGTCTGCACATCGTTTCTCGGCAGGCTTTTTCCGATCGGGCCGACCTGTTCAAATCCGCCGTACATCGACATACTTATTGTTACAGGGCCTGTTTTTGCCATTTCCCTTAATGCTGCTACTGATTCATTTTCTTCCCATTTAACGGTGACTTCCGTATTTCCTATCTTCATTCTCATATCTGTCTCTTTTTTTTCGTCCTTTTTATCCGAATTATCAGTTGTTCCTATTTCCTTACCGATCCACTCTTCTATATCTTTTTCGGATGAACGTGTAAGGTCTTTTCCTGCCTTAACTGCAGCGCCTTCTGCCATATCCCTTATATGCTGCATGCTTCCGGAAATCCCGCTGCTTCCGGATGTACAGAATGGCATCAGAGTTTTACCTTCCATGCTGTATTTTGAAAGGAATGTCCTGATCACTCCGGGCTCTTTGCCCCACCAGATTGGGTATCCGAGATATATGGTTTTATACTGGTCCAGATTCTTTATCACAGTAGTTATCGAAGGTTTTGCATCTGCCGCCTGTTCCTTGTTTGCACGACATTCATCATTGGAATATTTGAGATCTTCTGATGTGTAAGCTTTCAAAGGCTGTAATCTTATCATATCCGCGCCTGTGATTTTTTGTATCTTTTCTGCGGCATCTTCTGTTGTTCCGGTCGCCGAAAAATAGATTATCAGGGTATCTTCGGTCCCGCCGGATACAGTTACCGTGCATTCATAATTCTTTTTTCCATACTTAGCTGTAATAATGGCACTGCCTTCTTTTTTCGCGGTCACCTTACCCTTTTTCACCGATGCAACCGTGCTGTCAGAAGAAGACCATACTGCTTTCTTTGAAGACTTTGCGTTTTTAAGCTTCAGCTTATAGTTCTGCCCTTTTGCCATATGAAGAGTCTTGGCAGATATCCTGACTGCCGCATTAGTCGGTACTCCGGACGGAAGCCATATAAAAAGTCCTGCAAGTACGCTTACAAATACAAGTATAAAAATCAATCTCTTCTTCATCCTGATACCTCCTTGTCCCACTTTTCTTTTTCATTGATATTCTACCATATTGACAAGCCTTTCGCTAATGAATATAATGAATACTGTGATATTCCAATTCAGAATATCATAAGTCTTAAATAACGCCAAACCACTTAAAGAAAAAATACCTGATGTCATAGAAAGGAATCCCATGGAAATAAAAAACCTGCGCTATTTTCTAGCTGTTGCACACGAAGAAAACATGTCCCGAGCTGCCGAAATACTGCACGTCACTCAGCCCACTCTATCAAAAGCTCTGAAAGCACTCGAAGAAGAACTGGGTAAAAAGCTTTTCACACGTCACAGTTTTTCCATCAAGCTGACTGATGAAGGTATGCTGTTACAAGATCGTGCACAGGATCTTATTTCTATGGCAGACAAGATTGAGCAGGAGTTTCTGACCCTTGATGACATAACCGGGGGAGATATCTATTTCGGGTTGGCGGAGTCCTATCAGATCCGTTTTCTCGCACACGAGATAAGAAAACTTAAAGAAAAATACCCGTCATTTACCTATCACATAACCAGTGGAGACACCGAACAGGTAACAGAAAAACTGGATAAGGGATTGCTCGATTTTGCAGTAATATGTGAAACTCCGAACAAAGACAAATATGAATATCTTGCTTTTCCTGCTGCAGACCGCTGGGGTGTGATCATGCCCAAAACTCATCCCTTAGCAAAGGAAAAGAGCATTAAAGCAGCGGACCTCATAGGTCAGCCGCTCTACTGCTCTGAGCAAAGCTGGAATATTGAAATAAAAAACTGGGCCGGTAAATTATATCCCGAACTTCATCTGGAAGGTTCCTTCAGACTTTCTTATAACGCTTCCATATTTGCTAAAGAAGGGCTTGGTATACTGCTTACCTTTGAACATCTGATAGACTGTTCGGAGAATAGTGATCTGGTTTTCAGACCCCTATATCCAAAGCAGGAAACAAAGCTATATCTGATATGGAATAAATACCAGACCTTTACTCCGATAGCAGAAAAATTTCTTAACCAGATCAAAGAGTTGTGACAGGGGGACGGTTCTCTTGTCACACAGCTCCACAATTAAGGACGAAATTTCTCCATCCTGATCACATGATCTTCGTCAGGTTCGCTGATGCCGTTTTTAAAGCCGTATCCCATCTTGGTGTAAAATGGTACACCGGTTATGGATGCGGGTATCTCTATCCTGTTTGCTCTTAAGAAATATTCATCTGATTCGAGTGCTTCGATGATTGCTCTTCCTACGCCCTTCCTTTGATATTCCGGAAGTACAAAGATGGTAAACAGGCTGCTCTCGGTCTCACTGTTCCAGTAAGGGCCGATGGCTCCGCATCCGATGATGGTATCTCCATCAAGTGCCACATAAAAATGTGTCCATGTTGATCTTCTTTGGATAAATTCAGGTGTATGAGCATCTGCCATAGCTTTGGTTATATCGGGCGGATAGTCCTTGCTGTTTGAAATCATTATGGTTTTATGGATCATCTCCACTACTTCATTTACGTCTTCGGGACATATTAATCTTATCCTTGTATTCATTTATTTAGGATCTCCAATCTTTTCACATCAGTTTCATTTTACTATTCTTCGTGCCTTAACTTGTCATAGAATTCCTTATATCTGTCATTATGTGTTTTAATGGCAAGATCGGAATCCAGGTACTCGATAAGTCCTGCCCTGTCAACCCATTTATACTCTGTGGTCTCGCCCTCCTGGAGCACTATGGAATCCTTGGGGCAGTCCGTTATGACAAGATACGAGTAAAACATGCTGTGGCTCATTTCTCTACGGGTATGGCTGATAAAAATGAACTCATCCGCTTTGATCCCTGTTTCCTCAAACAGTTCTCTTTTGGCACAGTCAATGGGTGATTCCCCGGATAGCGCAGATCCGCCCGCACTTGCTTCCCAGTATCCCGGATATACATCCTTTTCAGGGTGTCTTTTGGTCAGAAGATATGTCCCGTCTGTATGCTGCACCAGTATATCGCATACCATATGATATCTTCCGTCGGGAATCTTATTATAGTTTCCGGGAATCCTCTCCCAAGTTTCACCTGTTCTCTCGTCATTTACATCATACAGATCCCATATTTCCATCGTTTTATCTCCTATCGATCATTGCCATATCTATTAATTTCCTGATGTGTATCTCAACACTATCCAGGCAGTCAACCGGACAATTATCATTGTTCAGCAGTAAGGGTAGCTCCGTACAACCCAGGATAACCGCTTCTATCCCCTGTTCCTTTTTCATCTTTTCTATGATAGTCTGAAATTCCTTTAAAGTACTTTCTTTAACTATGCCTAGTTCGAGTTCTTCAAGGATTCTCTTTGCTATCAGATCCCTGTCAGTTTTTTCAGGAACAAAGACTTCCACACCTGCTTCTAAAAGGTCTTTTTTCATATAGTCCTGTTCCATGGTAAAGATGGTCCCCAGAAGCCCTACCTTTTTATATCCTTTTTTTATTACATCTTCGCATACCGCCTCGGGAATACTTACCAGTTTTACACCGGACTTTTTCTCGATCTCTTCCAAAACAA
>CAMPAP010000123.1 GCA_946631935.1 uncultured Lachnospiraceae bacterium
TCTCCGCCTGATGAACAAGCGATATCTACAAGGTTAAGGGTTACGACGCCCTGATTGAACCTGCCGTAGAACTTGGGAGATCCGTCAACGTTCTGAACACCGGGCTCGTAAGTAAGGAAGCTTCTGCATCCCATACAGGTATATACATTGCCGCCCTTGAGTTCCTTCATTACCTTAGCGGAAATGTAGTCGGGAACCATGCGCTTTGCGGTACATTTTGCAGCAAGCTCGGTGAGATAATAATATTTGCTGCCCTCCGTGATATTATCCTCATCGAGAACATAGATAAGCTTGGGGAATGCGGGGGTGATATAAACACCCTTCTCGTTCTTAACGCCCTTGATACGCTGCTTGAGCATTTCCTCAATGACGGTAGCAAGGTCGTCCCTGGTCTGGCCTTCGGGCACTTCGTCAAGATACATGAAAACAGTGATGAAAGGCGCCTGTCCGTTGGTGGTCATAAGAGTGATGACCTGATACTGGATCGTCTGCACACCGGCCTTGATCTCGTCAAGAACTCTCATCTCGGCGACTTTGTTGATCTCTTCCTCGGTGACATTTATTCCGGCTTCAGCCATCTCTTCCCTGACTACTTCACGGAATTTTTCGCGGCTGATCTGAACAAAAGGAGCAAGATGTGCAAGGGAGATGCTCTGTCCGCCGTACTGTGAGCTGGCGATCTGTGCGATAGCCTGTGTTGCGACATTACAAGCGGTGGAGAAGGAGTGGGGCTTTTCGATCATTGTCTCGGAAATTACCGTGCCGTTCTCCAGCATGTCCTTAAGGTTTACAAGGCAGCAGTTATGCATATGCTGCGCAAAATAATCCGCATCATGGAAATGGATAAGACCTGCTTCGTGAGCTTCAACGATATCCTGGTCAAGAAGGAATCTTCTGGTGATATCCTTACTTACCTCCCCTGCCATATAGTCTCTCTGGACAGAGTTGACAGTGGGATTCTTGTTTGAATTCTCCTGCTTAACTTCCTCATTATTGCATTCGATAAGAGAAAGGATCTGCTCGTCGGTGGAATTGGACTTACGTACAAGCTGTCTCTTATATCTGTAAGTGATATATGAACGCGCCACCGCAAAAGCTCTCTGATTCATGATCTCATTCTCTACCATATCCTGGATCTCCTCAACGGAAAGAGATCTCGGGATCTTGGAACACTGAATGAGCATGTTATCGGCAATGACCTCGATCTGCTTCTCGGTCATCCTCTCCGTTTCGATAACGCTGTCATTTGCTTTCTTTACGGCCGCAACGATCTTCTCTATATCGTAAGGAACTTCGCTGCCGCTTCTTTTGATAATCTTCATCTTATTCTCCCATGCCTAATACGTGCAAATATGTGATTTTCAGGCTTTTAAAGCAGTATATTTAGTATATATACCTATAGCCGTGCACTACATATTGTAGGATAAAATCAATGTTTTCGTCAAGATATTGTGCCTTATAATAGTGTATAAATCATTTCTAAAAATTTTGTGAATTTTGTTCAAGGTTCGTTGAAAGCCCGATAAATACTGGTGTTTGACGATGTGCATCTTTTCAAAGGCACAAAAATACACGGCCGCAGCCGTGTATTTAAGAAAAATTCAAATACTATATCTTGTGGTTTACGTCTGATTATTCTGAATTTTCTCTTTTTTTGCATCAAAATTCGAAATATTCTTAATAATCAGACATCCGGTCACAGACATTCCGACCATTATTTCGTAAGATGCCAGATATCCTCATTGTACTGGGCAATGGTCCTGTCTGATGAGAAGAATACCGCCTTTGCGATGTTGACCAGCATCATCTGCTTCCATTTTCTGCGGTCCTCATATGCCGCAAAAGCTTCATCCTTAACCTTTATGTAATCCTCAAGATCTATGAGAGCCATGAACCAGTCTTTTCCAAGTATCTCATCCGAAAGTCTCTTAAGCCTTGTCTTATCTCCGATCTTCGTAAGTTCGGGACCGGTGATAAAGTCAACCGCCGCCTTTATGACCTTACTCTTCTTATAGTAATCCCTGGAAACGTAATCGGCCTTCTTATAGTGCTCTATGACCTCATCGGATTTAAGACCGAATTCAAAGATATTGTCGCTTCCGACAAGCTCAGCTATCTCAACATTTGCTCCGTCAGCGGTTCCCAGGGTCACTGCTCCGTTGACCATGAATTTCATGTTGCCGGTTCCGGAAGCCTCCTTGGATGCAAGGGAGATCTGCTCGGATACGTCACATGCAGGGATCATCTTTTCGGCATAGCTTACATTATAGTTTTCAACCATGATCACTCTGATATAGGGGCTGACTTCGGGATCGCCGGAAATAAGCTCCTGAAGGCAGAGGATCAGATGAATGATATCCTGAGCAATGACATACGCGGGAGCCGCCTTGGCACCGAAGATAAATGTAATGGGTCTTACCGGCTTTTTGCCTGCCTTGATCTCAAGATATTTATTGATGATGTAAAGAGCATTCATCTGCTGGCGCTTGTATTCATGAAGCCTCTTTGCCTGAATATCAAAAATGGAATCGGTATTAAGCTCTATACCTTCCTTCTCCCTGACGTAATCGGCAAACTGTTTCTTCTTGAGTTTTTTGATTTCTTCTATCCTGTCAAGAACTGCATCGTTCTCCTTATAATCGAGAAGCTTCTGAAGATCATCCGCGTTCTTGGTAAAACTGTCGCCGATGGTCTCGCTGAGGAAGGATGTGAGTTCCCTGTTACACTCTATGAGCCATCTGCGGAAAGTGATGCCGTTTGTTTTATTATTGAATTTTTCCGGATAGATCTTATAGAAATTGTTAAGTTCGGTTTCTTTGAGGATATCCGTGTGGATCGCTGCAACACCGTTGATTGAATGTCCGTAATGGATATCAATGTGTGCCATATGAACTTTGTCATCTTTGTCGATGATGGCTACGGATGGATCCTTATAGGAAGTCTTGACTCTCTTGTCCAGTTCCTTAATATAAGGAATAAGATGAGGAACAACCTCTTCAAGGTAATCAAGAGGCCATGTCTCGAGAGCCTCGGCAAGGATTGTATGGTTGGTATACGCACAGGTTGCGGTAACCTCTTTTATGGCCTCATCCATGGAGAAATGTTCCTCCTCCACAAGTATCCTGATGAGTTCGGGAATGACAAGAGTGGGATGGGTATCATTGATCTGGATGGCAGCATGTTTTGACAATTCGTGAAGATCATACTTCTTGTCACTCATTTCCTTAAGGATAAGTCTTGCGGCATTGGCAGTCATGAAATACTCCTGATATATCCTCAGAAGGTTTCCGTCCTTATCCGAATCGTCCGGATAGAGGAAAAGAGTCAGATTTTTCTTTATTGCCTTTTTGTCAAAATCTATGCCCTTCTTTACCAGCTTCTCATCTACAGTCTCCACATCGAAAAGATGAAGTTTATTTACTCCGTTCTCGTATCCTATAACATCAATATCATACATTTTGGAGACAACTTCAAAGTCAGCATATTTTACCTTAAAGGATACATTTGTCTTTCTCAGCCAGCTCTGGTCTTCAATCCAGTCATTCTTCTCGGCGGTCTGTGCATTATTTTCAAATACCTGTTTAAAAAGACCGAAGTGATAATTAAGACCTATGCCGTCTCCGGGAAGTCCCAGGCTTGCAATGGAATCGAGGAAGCATGCGGCAAGTCTTCCCAGTCCGCCGTTACCCAGAGAGGGCTCGGGCTCGATCTCCTCGATCACCGAAAGTCTCTTACCGTTCTTTTCCAGGATATCGGAGAGTTTTTCATAAATTCCCAGGTTTATGAGATTATTGGACAGAAGCTTTCCGATAAGAAACTCCATGGAGATGTAATAGACTTTCTTTTCTCCTGAGATGGGAAGCGATACATCCATCAGGATCTTGACGAGCGAGAGGATGGAATAATAAAGTTCCCTGTCACTGCACTCAGAGATGGTCTTTTTATATTTCTTATCGGTGATAATTCCAAGCTGCTCCTCAAGATTCATGATGATAACATCTCTCCCAAGGTTGCGATTGCTTTCCATTTCCTCTTCAAACTCCTTTCCGGGCTTCTTCTTTTTCCAAAACCAAAAATTCATTATGATTACCCCCTCCGGTCTGTTTATTCTTGTTGACTTTTTGTTTATAGTGCTGTCTATTCCGGAACATTCAGATATTTTTACTTTTTACGCCAGTACATCCTCATATCTTATATGCACGAGATTATAGGGCACCTTTATACTCCTGCCGGTTTCTCCGGTCATAAGTCTGTAGGCTTCCCGAAGAGCCTCCTCTCCTATTTCCATAAAGTTCTGTCTTACGGTATTCATATTTTTGCCGGTATATCCCATCAGGGTGATACCGTCAAATCCGCATACCGGATGGAAGATGTTCATATCGGTAAGCGCCTTCATGGCACCTATGGCCATGAGATCGGAACCGCAGGCTATGATATCATGATTCCTTCCGTACTCAAGAGTTATCTCCCTGGCCTTCTTCTCCGAAAATGCCCCGTCCACTATGGTCAGCTTATAGCCAAGTTCCTCCGCAAGTTCCTTTGCTCCCCTTACTCTTTCCTCAGTAACATAGGAATTGGTCCTTCCGGAAATGTAAAGAACAGAAGCAGAAGGTCCTTCATTTTCAGTTATGGTCTTTCTCAGGATATCCTTTTGTGCCTGGGCATGATCCACTCCGATATTTGAAGTGTTCTCGTCCACCATGGGCATATCAACAAGGACATTTTTAAATTTTTCTCTTTTAACAAGATCAAGCAGAACTTCCATATCGTTATCGAGGCCACACATGATAATGCTGCGGATGTTCTGTACCTCGAGCCTGTGCTCTATCTCCTCAACCGTCATACCCTTCAGCATGGAAAAGAACAGGGGTATGACATCGATGCGTGCTTCATTTCCTGCCTTAACGGCTCCCATGATATACTGCATCATTATTTCGGAAGACGCCAGAGTCTGTCCATCGGGATCTGTGATGACAGCAACACGTCCCGACTGTTTTGAAGAAAGGGAAGCAGCCACGGAATTGGGAATAAAGTGAAGTTCCTCTATGGCTTTATTGACCCTTGCTATAGTATCCTCCGACACGCTGGGATATTTATTGATAACCTTTGAAACGGTTGAAACCGCAACTCCGGCTCTTTTTGCAACATCTCTTATCGTAACTACCATATCTACCTCCTGTTCCCCGCTTACATAAGAACTGCCCGGATCAACAAATATGCATGTTTATCAAGGTTTCCGATAAATATTTACGCATAAAATAAGCCCTTAAACCGGAAACCGTTTTCTCTATGGTACTATATGGGATTTTATTTGTAAAGAGGTGTTTTGAAGTATGGATCAGAGGATATCCATTTCATTGAACTGTTTCTTATCCGGAGTTTTTTCAGAAGGCTGTGACTCTTCCTTTCCGCCTTCTTCCGGCTTACGCATGGAAAGGAGTTTTTCCATGATCTCATCACTTGTTTTCTGATCGGGATATACTTTTTCAAAATCTTTCACTTTGTAAAGTCCGACCTTCACGTTTGCCTGCTCATATATGACAGGTATCTTTATATCCCCGAGAACTACATAGACTTCGTCCCCTGCCTTGCCCTGTCTTGTGGAAAAATACTGATAATTAAAGTCTTCGGCAAATATCTCAACTTCCTTTCCGTCCGCAATGGCCGGGATCGCACAGCCAAGACGTATGCGTGGATAATGGCGTTTCATGTATTTGTTTTCAGAAAATCTCTTTTCGAGATTGGTGCTAAGGTCATCATACAGACCGTTATTCTTTTTTATCTCCGAAGGGTTGGTGGGAATGCGGTCATAAAGGATCGCAAGAAGCTGGTCATAATCATCCGCACCGCAGAATCCTTCAAAGATAAATGTATAAAGCCACTTATTATCTTCTCTTTTAGGCTCCTCCTGGGAATATTTGACCTGAGGCTTTAAGCAGCACTTCCACTTTCTGTCTTTTATCTCACAATAGATCTCTTCTTCTTTGCGCTCTTCAATAAGAATGGGCTTATCAAGATACATCGCCATTCCCGTTTCAGAAATATCCTTGGTCACAAAGGGATACTCATTTTCTCCGATATGAAGCATAACAAAATCGCACACGCAAGAAGAAGATGTGTGACGAATGATAATATGTTAAGCTTGTTTTTTTCTTTATTATTCATTTTTTTTTACCGGTTTTTACCGAAAAAAAAGGATAAGGAAAGCATATTATACCTTCCTTATCCCTAATGACAGTTTATTTCTCATCAGCTGAGAAGTATACGAAGA
>CAMPAP010000124.1 GCA_946631935.1 uncultured Lachnospiraceae bacterium
CAGGATATGACGGACGAAGAATGGGATGATGTCATCGGGACCAATCTGAGTTCTTCTTTTTATACCTGCAGGGCAGCGATACCTCTTATGCTGAAAAAAAAGTCCGGACGAATCCTCAACATTTCCTCCGTATGGGGTAATGTTGGAGCAAGCCTTGAGACTGCATATTCCGCATCAAAGGGAGGCATAAATGCTTTCACAAAAGCTCTTGCAAAGGAACTTGCTCCCAGCGGTATCGCAGTAAATGCACTTGCATGCGGCGTGGTTGATACGGATATGAACCATGCTTTTTCGGATGATGAAATGGATGCCCTGAAAAACGAGATACCCATGGGAAGGATCACAACCCCCGAAGAAGTGGCAGATCAGGCGCTCCTTGTCATCAAATCCCCCGTGTACATGACCGGACAGATCATAACCATGGACGGCGGCTGGACATAAGGTCGCGGCGGATAAAGGTAAAGTGCATCAGGATAAAAGAATAAACATGTATATCGCCCCGGAGGATCCGGGGCATTTTTGTATATTGATTAATATGTATATATATTGTGTTTTAGGCAAAAATAATGTAAAATTGCATAAGGTATAAGTTCAAGTGTTTTCTGCACGGAAAACGTATTCGCAAAGGAGCAGGACTATGTTAGGAGCTTTGATTCCACTTTTTGATTCAAATACGCAGGTCAAGGCATATTCTATTTTTGCGCAGAAACATAATTCGTATTCCAATCCCAGCATTCTCGGAACGGGATGCTTCGACGGGGCAGGCGTTGTTCCCGGAATTGAGATAGTTTCCAGCATGGGAATGCAGACACTGACTGATGACAAGAATGTATTTGTCGAGATCAGTAATGTTTCCATTTTTTCTGATATCAATGAACAGTTCAGGGAAGCTCATTCCAAACTGGTCCTTCTTTTTGATTACAATGTAACCCCTACCGACATGTATGTTAACAGGCTTAAGGAACTTAAGTCCTTCGGTTACAAGCTTGCCATCAGAAAGCTTCAGGTTAAGCAGTTTGAGGAATATAAGAAGATCCTCGGACTTGTTGATTATGTCCTTCTCGATCACAAGAAGATAGATATCACCAAGGCAAAGATTTATTTCCAGAAGGTATACCCAAACGTTTCTCTGGTTGCAGTCAATGTCAATACTCAGGAAGACTATGACACCCTTACCGCAGACGGAGGATATGATCTTTACGAAGGAAAATTCTTCAGACTTCCCGCGATTAACTCGGATGAAGAAGTAAGCCCCATGAAGGCAACCTACATCGAACTTCTCAACATCGTTAATGATATTGATTTCGATCTTGATAAGGCGGCTGCTGTAATAGAGCATGATACGGCACTTGTTATCTCGCTTCTTGCAATGGTCAACCGCATGACAGTCAATTCGGGAATATCCACTGTCGGACATGCGGCGGCTATGCTTGGACAAAAAGAGCTTAAGCGCTGGATCAATACTGCTGTCACCAAGGAGCTGTGTTCGGACAAGCCCAGCGAGATCACCAGGATCTCTCTTATCAGGGCAAGATTTGCCGAGATGCTTGCACCCGTTTTTAATCTTAATACCAACTCTTCGGAGCTTTTCCTTATGGGACTTTTTTCCGTCATTGATGCCATGCTTGATAAGCCCATGAAGGAAGCCCTTGAGCTTGTGAAGGTATCCAAGGATATCGGAAATGCCCTTATGGACGGAACTGGAAAATATGCACCGGTACTGGATTTCATCAATGCATATGAGATGGCTAACTGGTCTGAAGTATCAAGGCAGCTCATTCTTCTTGATCAGTCCGATGATACCGTATATGATGCATATACCAATGCACTGAGCTGGTTCAGGGATCTCTTCTATGGCAAGGATTCCAAAAAATGATTTTAACTGAAAGCTGAAGCCGCACCCGTGCAAGGTGCGGCTTTTTTTTAGAACAGCCTGTGGCCCGGGAACAGCCGGCCGGCTCTTGGCGAAGGGCAGCAGGCGTGAAGGATGCGTAACAAAAGGTGAGATATGGATATAGAACAGATTCTTGAGATAGTGGACAATCTTTATGAGAAGGGAGAACCTGCGAAAGCGGAAGAGGTTCTTCTTAACTGTGCTTCTGCAGCGGTTGAAGAAGGAGATGATCATCTTCTTTTACAGCTTCTGAATGAACTGATAGGACATTACCGCGAGACGGGCAGATGGGAGAATGCATTTGAGATCGCGGACAAAGCCATCGCCGTTGCATCCCATATTTTTCCGGTGGAATCAGTTCCCTACGCCACTACGCTTTTGAACGCAGCGTCGATGTACAGGGCTGCGGGAAAGCTTGATGAATCAAGGAGACTTTACCGTGATGTGGAGCAGGTCTATGCAGCGATTCTTAAGCCCGATGACATGCTCTATGCTTCTTTATACAATAATGAAGCTCTGCTTTATCAGGAGGAAGGGAAGTTTGCCCAGGCGAAAGCTCTGCTGATCAAGGCTCTTGATATTGACCGTGCCAACGGAAAAGAATATGAGGAAGCTGTTTCCCTGGCTAATATTGCTGCAACAATGATCCAGACCGGTGAGATGGAGGATGCGCTTAAGACGGCTGAAAGCTCCGTTGCACTTTTTGAAAGTCTCGGTGTCAGGGACCAGCATCTTTGTGCGGCATTTTCCGCAATGGGCAGCTATTATTACATATCCGGAAAATTCGATGCTGCGGCAACATGTTTTAAACAGGGCATGGAGATAATGGAATCCGTTCTGGGGAAAAACAGTTACTACGAAAGACTTCATGATAACTACGAAGCCTGCATGGCAGCAATTAGCAGAGGAAAAATGGAGAAAGATCAGAAAGATACAGATTCTGCGGGAGGCGGCCCGATTTCAGTAAATGAAAGAAAAAATCCCGAAGGAAAGAAGACTGTGGTCCCGGACAATGATGGAGAGGGCTTAAAAAGCAATGTAAATGAAAATGACAGCGATTCCGGAAAAACAGTGACCGGCCTTTCAGTATGCAAAGAATTCTATGAGCGCTATGTGGCTCCCATGATAGAAGCAAAATTCCCGGAATATGCATCTAAGATCGCGGCAGGTCTTTCGGGAGAAGGCTCCGATGCCTTCGGATTTGATGATGAGTATTCAAGAGATCATGACTGGGGACCTTCCGTTGTTCTCTGGATCACTGAGGAGACTGACAAGGAGATCGGAGATGCCCTGAGGAAAGAATATGACAGCCTTCCTGCTGAGATAAACGGCATAAAAAGAGCTCCGTATGTTCAGGGCAGGTCAAGACGCGGAGTCCGGGTGATACCGGAGTTTTTTGAGAGACTGACAGGTGCGTCAAAATATGAAGATATAGACTGGAAGAATACGGACTCTTCCCATCTTGCCGCCGCCGTTAACGGTGAGATCTGGAGAGATGATGAAGGAATAGTTACGTCTTACAGGGAAAAACTCAAAAAAGGTTATCCGGAGGACGTCCTGTATCTTCATCTTGCTGAAAGCTGTGCCAGATTTTCCAGGGAAGGCCAGTATAATGCGGGAAGAGTCTTAAAAAGAGGGGATGAGCTTACATCGGGCATCTTTATCCATGATGCCGCACGTGAAGCCATGAAACTTTTTTACCTGATGAACGGAATGTATTGCCCTCACGACAAGTGGCTCAGAAAAGGACTTGAAGGCATCGAGGGCGGCGCAGAACTTGATGCACTTATTCTTTCAATGATAAAAGATCATACGAAGGCTGAAGACGTGGGAGCCTTTCTTGCCATGCAGCTTTACAGAAGGGATTTTATCAGCGATATCGATCCGTATCTTGACCATCAGACAGAGGAGCTCCTCAAAAAGTCTGCCTTTAGCAGGATGAGCATAGAAGACCTGGCAATGAAGATTGCAAAGGACGAGTTCGAAGCGTTTGACAAAGTTGAGAACGAAGGCGGGAGAGCGTCCTGTCAGGATGACTGGCCCACGTTCAACATAATGCGAAGAAGCCAGTATCTTACCTGGAACAAGGTGATGCTTCTTCAGTATCTGTATGATTTTGAAAGAGAGATGAGACTCGGACATAATCTCATTACCGAAAAATACGGCCGCATGATGGAATCCACGGCTCCGGAAAAATATGAAGAGATCAAGGATAATTTCCCGGCTCTTTCGGATGAGAAAAAAATGATCATAGACCGCATAGCCGGGATCCAGGTTGCATGGATGGAAGAGTTTGCGGAAAAGTATCCCGTAATGGCCGGAAGAGCGCGTTCCATACACACATATGACGACACACCTTATAACACTTCATATGAGACATATCTTCGCGGTGAGCTGGGGACATATTCCGACAAGATGCTTGAACTCTATGCAAGATTTATCGTAGAGCTTTCCGGCAGCGGTAAAAACCTTGCCTACGAGACAATGCTTAATTCCGCAAAGCTTTACGGCTTTGAATCCGTTGAAAAGGCGGAGAGTTTTTTTGCTAAATGATACATAGGTATGCGTTTTAGCTTGTTTAGCTTAATATTGCCTTCGCTTTCTCTTCAGCCTCTTGTCTTGTGAGTGAAGGATCAATTTTCATATAATTCAAGGTAACCCTTTCCAAGGTAGAGTTTTTTTCATTCAAAACTCCCTGCTGAATGCCCTGTTGAATGCCCTGCTGAATCCCTTTTTCTATTCCTTTTTTCTCTATAGCCTCTGCGTAATTGCACATTTCTTTCGTTTCCTCCTGTATCTCTTTAGTGACCTTCAATCCGTAGTTATTCTTTAAGAGAGTGACTTTGTCAACTCCGTTAATACGTTCATCAAACAAATCTGTCAGCATTCGAATCAAGTCGCTTTCGGTGTTTTGGTGATCGTGTTTTTTGCTTAAGTTGATTAATACTGCTGATAGTATATCATATCTTGGCGTATCATCATTATTACCGATCAAAAAATCCCTGTTAAGAAAATATCTTTCTATGGAATTTGCCCGCTTTTGAGCAGTTTCAGTACAGAGCCATATAGAATAAACCTTTTTGATGTTTCCGTATTTTACAGGGTCGTCAGAATCAGTTGTAAATTCTACACCTTGTTGTGCTGAGATCATTCTGCAGCAATAGAATAACGCTCTGACAGGAATGTCGTATCCCGGTGATTCGTCATTTTGCGCTTCGAGATTTAGCAGTATCTTAATGGTTTTGTCTGTTGCACCATCTGGAATGCGCATATATGTCCTTATGTCATATTTATCCAGGCCTTCATCGTTCAAGAACGACTCCGTACTAAGACCGTCAATTCGCTCTCCTGCATTTGTCAGACCTCCGTCGATATACACCTTGCTAATTAGAACGTCACCTTCGATACATTGTTCGATTTCAGAAAGACTCATGCCAAGGCATTCCGAAACTGTTTCTTTGATGATCATTGCAAGCAATGGTTTATATGCCAGTATTTTTTTGACTGTCTGATCCAGCTTTATTCGGTATTGATCAGATGAGATAAGTTCTTTTCCCAGTCCTGTCAATGTTGTTGCACTGGCGTCTATGTTTGCGTTAGTTTGATTCTTTTCTGCCATTTTATTACCTCTTGATTATTGTGGGGTTTCATTTTATTTCTCAAGTTAAGTCTATGTTTTGAAATGGAGGAAAACCATTGGGATTTGTAATACTTTTTCACGATCTGTAATTAAACTGTGGCTGATTATTGTGTTTGGGTGGATGAGATGTTCCCATCTTGTTCCAAAGTCCTCGTAACGTTATAATCAAAAGGTAATTGAGGAATAATTACATTTCAAAATGTAGTTATTTTTGGGGGAGAAAAAATGTTTTGTAAAAAATGTGGAAATCAGGTAGGAGAAGGTGAATTCTTCTGCAGAAAATGCGGATTTGACTTAAGACAGCAGATGCCTGAAGGTCAGGCACAACCCGGCCAGACACCCTGCAATCAGGGTTATGCAGGCCAAGGCTATGCTAATCCTGCACCCGGCCAGGCAGCACCTGACGGTGCAAAAAAGAGTAAGCTTCCTTTGATCCTCGGTCTGTCTGCTGCCCTGATAGTCCTTGTTGTCGTGGTAGGAATCCTGCTTTCGGGTTCAGGTTCATCGGAAAAGAAAATACAGTCCAAACTGGAAAAAGGTAACGAGCTTTTATCCGATAAAGATTACGCAGGATCGGTTGAATGCTTTGAGGCTGTACTCGAATCAGATCCTGAAAATGTTGATGCATATATGGGTCTTGCCGAGGCATACGCTGAACTTGAAGACCCGGAGGGCCTGATTGGTGTTTACACAAGAGCTTCGGATAATCTTTCGGAATCCGATCTTAAAAGTGTCAGAAAAGCGGTATCACGCTCTCTTTGCGACATGCTCGAAGAAGCTTTAGGTGATGGTGATAAAAAGAGAGCCAGGGAAGTATACGCTATGCTTCTTGCTGTAGATCAGAGTGCTTCACTTGAATATGCTGGTGATGTGCTCCCTGAAGGTGGGGCCGAAGCAGAACCTCAGACCACTGAACCGGACGAGCCCACAGAGCCTGCAGAGCCGGGTGAAAGCAGCGAAGCGGAAAGATACGAAGAGTTTATTTCCGATACCTGCGGAGATACTGCGATCGAGGCATATGCAGATTATTTTGAAAGAAACTACGGATATAAAAACGGCGGTACCTGCTATTGCATTTATCTGAATAACGACAAGATTCCCGAACTCATAGTTGATTCCGGAGACGCCGCAGGTGGAGCAATGATCTTCACATACGGTCCCGAGGGTGTTTCCGAGCATTTCCTTGCGAGAGGAGAATTCCTCTATTGGGAAAAGACCAATCTCATCGACAATTATTACGGCCATATGGGTTATTACGGCGATGAGATATTCCAGATAACAAACGGATACTTTGAAAACATTGCTGGAGGAACTTATTCCATCAAAGAAGAATATATGTATGATTCCGACTGGGATGATGATTATAAATGGGATTGTGAATGGATGGGAGATTCTGTTTCCATGACAGAATATACCAAAAAGAAAAACAGCTTCATCCCCTCCGATGACGGTCAGTGGAATAATTCTTTCGATATCGGAATAGCCATATACGATTCCTACTCCTTCATGCAGGCATATTATGATCTTCAGATCAGATGGGGTGAAGCTGAATACTGGGATTACTACGGAGGAATTGAAAAACCTAATATCTACATCTACCCGGATCTTTCCTCTCAGGAATCCGTAATGCTTAACGGACACCGTGTTGTTGAAACAAAAGCACTTCTTACCATAAACGGTGGTCAGCTGACTGCATCATGGCCCGAGCCTGTTGCAGATGGTAATGAGTATAACTGGCATGTATATGCATCCGCAGACGGAACCCTTTATGATGAAAGAGGAAATGAGTATTCATATCTTTTTTGGGAAGGCAATTCCGACTGGACTCCGGATTTCAGTAAGGGCTTTTGTGTGAAGGGAGAAGATACCGCAGAGTTTTTGAGAAAGACTCTTAGGGAGATGGGCCTTACTCCCAAAGAGTACAATGAATTCATCGTATACTGGGCACCCAGGATGGAGGGAAATGCATATAATCTCATCTCATTCCAGGGAGATGTATATGACACTGCCTGCCCTCTTAATGTGACCGATGCAAGCGGAAAAACACCCGATAACATGCTCAGGGTAATGATGGCATGGAAATCTCTTGATAAAAAGGTAGGCATTGCTCCCCAGACCTTTAAACCATTCACAAGGGACGGATTCACCGTTGTCGAATGGGGCGGAAGGGAATGTAAATAAATTTTCAGCCATCTTTTTATGTATACCCGGAGCAAAAAAATTCCGGATTTGTGAAAAAATACCAATAAAGAAAAATGCAATAGAAAAATGTTATTTTTTAAACATTTACTTTTCCACTGAAAACGATTAAGAAAACCCCGTAAAAAAGGTTTATGCACGGAGTTAATCACATTATCCACCAAAAAATAACATATTTTACCCTGTTTTTTATGGAAACCATCGAAAATACGTTTTGGAAAATGTGCATAAATCGGACCGGAAAGTCAATGTCCGGGGTGTCTGAATTTGTATTTTTCTATCAGATAATTAGGTGCAATTCCTGCAAAATTCAGAAAATTGACTGACAATTTATACATTAAAATAATAGATAGAAAACATCACCGATAATACGATATTATTATTTACAGGATCATATATGAAAAAGAGGCTTAAATGCGCAGCAGCCATGCTGGTCATTGCTGTTTTCGTTTGCGGGTGCTCGACAGATGCAGGCACGCCTGATGGCACAGAGCAGGAAATGCAGGCCGCGGAAGAGGCACAGGCAGATACTGATAACGCCACAGAAAATAACACGGAGACGGGATTATTGAGCGGATCATCACAGGAAAATAAAATCCCCGCCACATATGAAGAGTACGAAAATCTTCAGTTTATCAGTGATGCAGGAAAAACCCGTTCCGGAAAAGATATCATGCCCATACCCGATAATGATGCATATAAGATGATCAAGGATATAAATGCGGGATTCAATGTTGGAAATGCTTTTGATGCAACCGACTGCGGTGTTCTTGAAAATGAGCTTGACTATGAATCTGTATGGTGCGGGAGCAGGACTACCGAAGAGTTCATAGATTCTCTTAAAAATGAAGGCTATAACCTGGTCAGGATCCCCGTTTCATGGCATGATCATGTCGACGAAGATTACCTGATCAGTCCTGGCTGGATGGCAAGAGTAACAGAGGTTGTCGATTTGTGTCTGGAAAAAGACATGTATGTCATACTTGATTCCCATCATGATATCTATCAGGATTATTTTTATCCGGATTCGGTTCACCGGGACAATGCCCTTGCCTTCACTGAGATGATCTGGCAGCAGATAGCTGAAAACTTCAGGGACTACAGTGACAGGCTCATGTTCGAATGCATCAATGAACCAAGACTTAAGGGAACTGATCTTGAATGGTGGTTTGCTTACGAAAATGATTCCATCATTGATTCCTACAACGTCATCATGGATGCTGAACAGGCATTTGTGGATACCGTAAGGGAGACCGGAGGGAACAATGCAGAGAGGTATCTGCTTGTGGGCGGATATTGTAATACATATTCTTCGGTATTGTCGGATAGTTTTTCACTTCCCATGGATACGGCGGATAATAAACTTGTGGTGAGCGTGCATCTTTATTCACCATTTGATTTTACGGCAAACGAAAAGGGCGGTTCCGTTTTTGACGATTACGGTAAAAGAGAAAATGAACAGGCATTCACCGCACTTTACGATGGTTTTGTTTCCAGGGGCATTCCCGTTATGATCACGGAATACGGATGCATAGATAAGAAAAATCCGGAAGACAGACTTGCTTATTTTGAATATATGAGAGAGCTGTCGGATGTTTACTCCATTCCCCTTGTTGTATGGGATAACAATGTTGTTAATGATACGGACGGTCCCATGGCCGGTTCATACGGCTATATCGACAGGGCAAGCGGTGAGGTCTCCTTCAGGGATCTTGTTGATGCCATGACCGGAAAGTAAAAAAAGTGTGACGTAATACCCGCAGCATCCGTCCTTATGTATGAAGGAGGACGGGCGAAAGAAAAACATTCGCTTATAAATAAACGCCGCTTAAGCGGTAATCTCAGGAGGTAGTGTAGTGGAAGATCATCAGATAATAGATCTGTATTTTGCAAGATCTGAAAATGCCATTACTGAAACCGCCTCAAAATACGGGAGGATGCTGAGGGCTGTAACCATGCGTATCCTGCGGAATCAGGAGGATGCGGATGAGTGCGTCAGTGACACATATATGAAGACCTGGAATACAATACCGCCTACAAGACCGGATGTTTTTTCTGCTTTTCTGACAAAGATCGCCAGGAATACATCTATTGACAGGCTGGATTCAAACAATGCGGAAAAAAGAGGTGCGGGGGAGATACCTGCTATCCTTGACGAACTTGAAGAATGTATAAGCGACCCGAGGATTCCTGTTCCCGGAGAGGGAATTGAGGTAAGAGAAGTCATCAATGCTTTTCTTGAGAGTGAAAAACCGGAGGCCCGGAAAATATTTGTCAGAAGATATTTTTTCGGAAGTGACGTTAAAGAGATCGCAGAGTTTTATGACCTGGGTGAAAGCAAGGTCAAGATGAGCCTTGCGAGAAGCAGAGAGAGGCTGAAAGCGCGCCTTGAAAAAGAGGGGGTGACGGTATGATAAAAAATAATACTGAGCTCCTTAGGGCAATGAGTGAGATCGATGATAAATACATTGTCGAGATCCTGGATGAAGATAAAAACGGGTCCGCTTCCCGGGTAAAGAAAAAGAATAAAGCAGCGGTTGTCAGATTTTTACCTTATGCAGTTCCTGCAGCCGCGGCGGTCCTTATAGTATTTGCGGTATCCCGGATGGGAAGCATGTCATCCGGAACGCAGATGGCGGAATCGGCGGCACCTGCACCGGTGTATGAAGAAGCAGCTGCTGCATCGGATTCAGGACCCATGGAAGCCGCAGATTACAGTAACTCGGATAAATCTGATTCTTATTCTGCAGAGACAGGCGGCATCATGGCATCAGGGTCTTTGGAAGCTGCTGCGGAATTTGATGCGGAGAACATGGATGAAGCTTCAGAAGGTGATCGTAATGAACTTTCGCAGATTGCAAGTCCTTTTAGAGAATGTGCGGATCTTGATGAGGCAGCAGGCGTTGCGGGATTTGATCTTAATCTCCCCGATGATCTGATACCCGGTTCCGGAAGAATGATAAATGCCCTTCAGGATGAAATGATCCAGGTTATCTTCTTTAACGGTGATGATCATGATCCTTCAGAAGAGATCCTCAGGATCCGGAAGGCTGCGGGAGACAGGGATATTACCGGAGATCACGAAGACCACGCTTACGAAGACATACTCGATATATCGGGATATGAGGTAACGGTAAGAGGCGAAAGCAGTGACAATATAAGTACGGCACTGTGGAAGAATGACGGATATACATATGCGGTCCTTATGGGAAATGAAACCTGCGATGTTAAACTGCTTGAAAGGATCGTAAATGAGATAGAGTAAAAAAGATCTCTCCAAAAAAATACAGGGATGGCGATCTGCCTTCCCTGTATTTTTTATTGCTTTTTTGATTACTGTTACTGCTTTATTTTTTGGCTTGGTACTACATATAACTTCAGATCATCATACCCTGAAGAATGCTACATTGTTCTTAAGCTGCTCTGAAATATTTCCAAGCTCGTCTGCTTCGCCAACGATTGAAGTCATGTTTGCGGTAAGCTGGGTAATGGAAGCGCTGGTCTCCTGAGTTGAAGCTGCATATTCCTCGGAAAGAGATGAGAGTGAGTCAACGCTGCTCATGATCTTTTCCTTGCCGACAGTCATGTTCTCAACAAGAGTTGCGATTTCCTTATTGCTTGCTTCGGTATCGCTTAAGATCTGAAGCATACGGTCGAAGGAAACGTTCATCTCTCTGAGAGCCTCAGCTTCGCTTGATGTTGCTTCCTTAATGGAACCGGTAAGGTTCTTGTTCTCATCTGAGTACTTGATGATGGTTGAAAGCATATTGGTGATCTCGCCTGCCATCTGATTTGACTCTTCAGCAAGATTCTTGATATTGTCAGCAACGACTGCGAATCCCTTGCCGGCTTCACCTGCTCTTGCTGCCTCGATGGAAGCGTTAAGTGCAAGGAGATTGGTCTGGCTTGCGATGGAGATGATTCCTTCAGCTGCTTTTGAGATCTCATCAACAAGCTGTGCTGTCTTGTTAACGGAATCGGCAACCTGTCCTGCTCTCTCATCGTTCTGTTCATCAGCTTTGCGGATCTCTTCAAGCTGCTTCTGGATGGCGATGGATTCCTGATAAAGAGTGGTAACTCTTTCTACGTTTTCTTCGGTAGCGTGATGTACGCGGTCGATGCTGTCACCGATCTCAACGGTTATCTCAGCCGTGGTCTGGATGTCCTCGGCCATGGTCATTGCACCCTGGGCAAGTTCGCCTACTGCTGTGGAGATATTATTTGTATTGTCTTCGGAATCGGAAATGCTGTTCTTGGTATTGACAGCCTTGTTATCAACATCGATAGCACAATTAGTAACATCGGTAAGGGAATTTCTCATGCGGTTTCTCATGTCTTCCATTGAGGTCTCTACGTTGTTGAATTCCTTGAAGCCACTTTCGGCCTCAATCCCCTTTACGAAGTCTCCGCCGGCCATATTATCCACTGCTGCAACTATGTACGCGATACTCTTCTTCATCTTGTTGGTTACAAAGATGACTGCTATTGCAAGCATTGCAATGGCGATGAGAACAAAGAGGATGGTTCCCACCATTATCATTCTGTTAGTCTTGGCTTCCTGAACTTCTTTTTCCGCAACTGCCCATACTTCGGTTATATCGGTCATTGCAGAAATTGATTCTCTTGTGTTTTCAAATGTCTGGATAAACAATGTGTAATCGCCCGATCCGCTCTTAACATCATAGGAGTCTTCCCAGGTCTTGAAATTATCCAGGAACTCTTCATAACATGTTTTGAAATTAGCGCCGTCAAGTTCCGTTCCTGTGTAGAGGCTTTCTTCTTTGCTTGCAATGGCTGCAGATTCTTTTACTCTTTCAAGAGTCTGGTCAAGATTCTCCTTATAGTCCGCATAATATCCGTCCATAAAGCCCTGCAACTGATCGGGGGGGACATCGGAAGGATCACCCTGGAGATCATGATAAAGGATTCCGGCCTGCATGGACTGATAGAAGTCTCTGTCGGCATTTATGAGAGTCGAAGTGATCTCATAAAGGTGATCAAAGTAGAGGACTTCATCATCTTTGGATGTGCTGCGTATCTCTGATGCAAAGAAGGCTATACAGAGAATGAGCATTGCGGTATAGAGGATGACCATCCCCAAAACCATCGCGTTGACGCTTATCAGTTTTTTCTTCATAGGTTACTCTCCTTATTGGGTTGTTTCCGCATTAGTAAAAAAGCGGATTTTTAAGGTTCTCTCTTAGGCTTGTAACGAATATTATACCAATTAATCACATAAATATACAATATAAGAATGAGTAGTATCACTATCTTGAAATGAATACTACATAACGTCATAATCTTATCTACATAAATTTTTGATGGCCTTTTTTCAATCTCATGAATTCATATTTCCAGTGTACATTCACACATTCATTTATATCCTTGCCGGCCAAAGGTCAAATATCATTTAGTAAATACAATTAATAAGAATTTACGGATAGGCCGATGCATGCATTCACTGTCCTTGAAAAAAAGCCATCCATAGGGGATAATAAATCAGTATAAAGATTATAAAAATAATACATGGCATAAATACGGAAATAGATCTGCGAAAACGCGGTCCTTAAATATTCAATATGTAAAGGAGTGCAAAAATGGCTGATTTTAAATTTGTATCACTCAGATTTGAAAATTACAGTTCCGATTCCGAAAAAAACTACTCCATATTCATAACAACGGACGAAGGAGAAGATCCCGTGCTGGTTTGGTATGACGGAATGGGAGATCCGGTAGCTGAAGTCAGTGTCGGAAATGAGGATCTGGAAAAACTCTGCGAACTGTGTGACAGTTGCGAAGTGAGAAAATGGGACGGATTTAATGAAATCGGAGACCTTTCAAAAGACTGCTTTTCCTTTGAAGCAGAGGATGCTGATGGAAATATCCTCTGGTGTGAAGGAACCGGAGCATTTCCGGATGATTTCGATGAATTCGAAAAAGGGATAAGATCGATCTTTTCCGGATATGTGGATATGTAGAGTTGTAAAACGTTTTCCGATATGTTATCATCTATTAAACGTTGATATTCATGGAAGCGGATGATCATCCGCAGTGGACGAGACGTAATTCAATTAAGAAGGCGAGGGATGCATATGAAATTTGTCATCATCGGTAAGAACACAACCGTAACTCCCGGACTCAAGGCTTCTGTCGAGGATAAGATCGGCAAGCTTTCGAAGTATTTTGATGAGGATACGACGGCGCATGTAACACTGTCAGTTGTAAGGGATGAGCAGAAGGTGGAAGTCACCATACCCGTTAAGGGAACCATCATCCGTTCCGAGCAGTCCAGCACCGATATGTATGTTTCCATAGATCTTGTTGAAGAGATCATCGAAAGACAGCTTAAAAAATATCGTAACAAGATAATCGACAGACACCAGGCAGGCGCAGATCTTTCTAACTATGCTCCTCAGGAAGAAGATGAGGAAGACGGCATCAAGATCGTCAGAAGCAAGAAGTTTGAGATCAAGCCCATGTATCCCGAGGACGCATGCATGCAGATGGATCTTCTGGGACACAGCTTCTACGTATTCGTTAATGCCGAGACCGATCAGGTCAATGTAGTATACAAGCGTAAGGGCGACACCTACGGACTCATCGAGCCTGAAGTATGAGAGGTAAGAGGTATATACAGGTAAGACATGTATATAATGAACAAGCCGTAACAGTAATTTATAAATAGTCGGATATCAACTCCCTGCCGGATAATGGCGGGGAGTTTTCTTAATATATACTAATGAAATCTATCCGATTTGTTTACATATCATTAAAATTCAGATCAATGATCACAAACAATGTAATGATCATTGATCGTTATGGATGAAAAATAAATGATTTTTGAATTGTAATTGATCCCGGTCTATGTTAAAATTCAAATAGTCTGACAAAAAAATAACAATCTTAAAAATACGTAAGATTTTCGCGTATTTTTCGGAACATCAGGCAACAGATCGATTGAAATCAATTGGAGGAAAACAAATGGGTAAGAAGATCGTCATCGCAGGTGCATGTCGTACCGCAATCGGAACTATGGGCGGATCCCTTTCGGGAATTCCCGCAGCAGAGCTCGGAGCAATCGTAATCAAGGAGGCTGTTAACCGTGCAGGCATCAAGCCTGAGAACGTTGACCAGGTTTATATGGGATGCGTTATCCAGGCAGGACAGGGACAGAACGTAGCACGTCAGGCATCCATCAAGGCAGGTCTTCCCATTGAAGTACCCGCTGTTACAATGAACGTTGTATGCGGATCCGGACTTAACTGTGTTAACCAGGCAGCTCAGATGATCGCAGCAGGCGATGCCGATGTAGTTGTAGCAGGCGGTATGGAGAACATGTCAATGGCTCCTTTTGCAATGCCCAATGCAAGATTCGGATACAGAATGATGTGGCCCAGCCAGAGCAAGGGCGGTATCGTTGATACCATGGTAAACGATGCTCTTTGGGATGCATTCAATGATTATCACATGATCACAACCGCTGACAACGTAGCAAGAGAGTGGAATCTCACCAGAGAAGAGCTTGATGAGTTCGCACTTAAGTCACAGCAGAAGGCATGTGCAGCTATTGAGTCAGGAGCTTTCAAGAAAGAGATCGTTCCCGTAGAGGTTAAAAAGAAGAAGGAGACCGTTATCTTTGATACAGATGAAGGCCCCAGAGTAGGATCCACCATTGAAGGACTGGCAAAGCTTAAGCCCCTCAATCCCGACGGATTCGTAACCGCAGGTAATGCATCAGGAATCAATGACGGTGCTGCAGCCATGATCCTTATGACCGAAGAGAAAGCTAAGGAGCTTGGCGTTAAGCCTATGGCCTACTTCGTAGCAGGTGCTCTTGCAGGCGTTCGCCCCGAAGTAATGGGTATCGGACCTGTTGCTGCAACCAAAAAGGTTATGGCTAAGGCAGGATACAAGATCGAAGACTTCGACATCATCGAGGCTAATGAGGCATTCGCTGCACAGTCAGTAGCTGTCGGCAAGGATCTCGGAATCGATGTTGACAAGCAGCTTAATCCCAACGGAGGAGCTATCGCTCTCGGACATCCCGTAGGAGCATCTGGTGCCCGTATCCTTGTAACCCTTCTTTATGAGATGGAAGCTAAGGGCGCAAAGAAAGGACTTGCTACCCTCTGCATCGGCGGCGGTATGGGCTGCGCAACCATCGTAGAGAGAGATTAATAAAGGAGAATCAATATGGCACTCGTTTTATATGAAGTAAAAGACAACGTTGCAGTCATCACCATCAACAGACCCGAGGCATTAAATGCCCTCAACTCCGAAGTTCTTGATGAACTGGGCAATGTCATTGGCGGTATTGATCTTGGCGTGGTAAGAGCAGTCATCCTTACCGGTGCAGGCGAGAAGAGCTTTGTTGCCGGAGCTGATATTGGCGAGATGAGCAGCCTTACAAAGGCTCAGGGTGAAGCATTCGGTAAGAAGGGAAATGA
>CAMPAP010000125.1 GCA_946631935.1 uncultured Lachnospiraceae bacterium
ACTTGTGGGGGTTGTATGCAATAAGCTTGTGGAATCGGTTACGGAACCCATGAATCTTCTTTCAAAGGATATGGATATCATTTCTGCGGGAGATCTTTCACACAGGGCAACTTATATAAGAAATGATGAGATAGGTGATGTAGCCGAGAATCTCAACAAGATGGTTGACAGGTTAAGGTCAACTCTTTCCGATCTTGATTATGCCAATAAGAAAGTCGTTGCGATGTCCGAAACATCCACAAAGGATCCCCTTACAGGTATCAGAAATAAAAAGGCTTATGAACAGATGCTGTTTTCCCTGGAAGATGAATTCAGAAAAGGTCTTAAAAATTTCGGGCTTGCAAAGATCGATCTGAACGGCCTGAAAGAGATCAATGACACCTTCGGTCATGAAAAAGGAAACGAAGCCGTAAAAAAGCTTTGCTATATTGTGTGCCATGTTTTTGAGCATTCCCCGGTATTCAGGACAGACGGAGGAGAATTCGTTGTGATCCTTAAGGGGGAGGATTATAAGAATATCGATGCTCTTTGTCTTGAATTTCACGGTAAATTCGTTTCGATCTCAGGGGATGAATCTCTTGAGCCATGGGAAAGGATAAGTGCTGCCATCGGATATGCTCTTTATGATGAGCTTGATGACAGGACCATAGATGATGTATATAAGCGTGCGGACAGTGAATTGCTTGAATGCAAGAGTCGCATGATCCCCGGAAGAAGGTGATCTACTGCTTACCGGGAAGAGTCATGAAAAAATGAATGCAGAAGGGTATGCAGATGATGCATGTCAGGATATCTGCGGCGGCCTGTGCGATCTGGATTCCGAGAAGCCCAATTGCTTTACTGAGTATCAGCAGAAGCGGGATGAAGCATACTCCGCTTCTTAATGTGGACAGGATGGTGGCTCTTACCTTATAACCGATACTCTGAAACAGCATATTGTTGCATACGCTGAAGGGGATAAAAAGAAGTGAGATGCACTGGGCTTTCATTGCAACGGTGCCTATCTCCACAACCAGGTCATCGTCCCTGAAAAATCTTACACATTCACCTGCATGGAAAAATATAACAAGGGAGACTGCAGTAAGAAAGCATGACCCGAATATGAAAGTAAAGAAGAACCCGCGTTTTACGCGGGAATATTTTTTTGCGCCGAAGTTGAAGCCGGAAACCGGCTGGAATCCCTGCCCGATGCCCAGGGTCACGCTGAAAATGAACATGCATATCCTGTTTACTATGCTCATGGCGGATATTGCTTCATCTCCGTAAAAGCCTGCGGATTTGTTGAGTGTCATGGTGCCTATGCTGGCAAGCCCCTGACGGGCAAGGCTTGGAAGTCCTGTTGTGATGACTTCCATAATGGTTGCCATATCAAAGGAAGCATATTTAAGTTCAAATGAGCACTGGGTTTTTCTCATGACAAACATGGCAAAAAGGATTGCCCATGAAATATGCTGTGAGACTGCAGTGGCAATACCGGCACCAAGGATACCCAGGTTAAGCTTCATCATAAGAATATAATCAAGGAAGATGTTTAAGATCCCACCGGTTGTCAGGCCGATCATTGCAAAAAACGCACGACCCTCATACCTTAAGATATTATTCATAACACAGCTGGTTATCAAAGCAGGAGCTGCGATAAGAATACATAATGCATAAGTCCTGGCATAGGGGAGTATGGTATCGGTGCTTCCGAGAAGATACATAAGAGGCGTAAGAAACACTATCCCGAAGATCATGAGTATGACAGCTGCAATAAGCGCTGTATAAAACGTTGTGGAAGAATATTTATTTGCGCTTTTTACGTCCTTTGCACCGAGCTTTCTGCTGATAACACTTCCGGATCCGTGACCGAACATGAAGCCCACTGCCTGGAGGATGGCCATCAGTCCCAATACAACACCTGTCGCACCGCTTGCCTGGGTGTTTATCTTTCCCACAAAATACGAATCCGCAGCATTGTAAAGACTGGTTATCAGCATGCTTATGGTAGTGGGAAGACCCAGCTTTAATATGAGAGTCTCAACTCTCTGAGTGGTCATCATGTCATATTGTGAAGCGTATTTTTTCATATTTTCAGTCTTTTCTTTCGCTAAATTATATCATATTGTGGAGAGGAACATGTAAAAGTGTATAATGATACAAATGACAGCTTTATGAGGATATATGAATGAGAATAGTATTTGTAAGGCATGGTGAACCTGATTACGAAAATGACTGTCTGACTGCAAGGGGACATATTCGTAAGGGATGATTTCGAACTTATAGAAGATCCCATACTTGAGATCGCATGTGATGCAAGACACGTGGGACTAAGATAAAAACAGCAGATATGACTTTTCAGTCCCCGGCATCTTCTTCGACTTTTATCGATGATTTATGATAAAAATCCGCCATGAATCTGTTTGCTTCCGAGTCCGGATCCGAACTTATATCAGTCCATCCCAAAAACCAGGGCATATTTGTATATGGTTTAAAGACTATATCTGAATCACCGGAATGAAGAAGATCAAGTCTTTGTGTGTATTCTTCGTGGAAAAGTTCAGCCTGACCGCTTTTCAGATAAAAATCCGCACCGAATGCAGAGTATGTTCCGATGGGATTAGGCTGTATCCTGAAAAAGAATATCCAGGCTGTAAGCCAGATGACGGCTGCAGGCCAGATGACATATCCTTTCCATTTCTTTCTGCCGTTTGTTTTTATCTGTGACAAAAGTCCCAGAAAATAAGTCATGTTTATCCAGAGAAGAAGCTGGAAGACCAGCTTTATCACATTTATCACTCTTGAAAGAACAACTTCACCCGAAGAGTACAGATTCGGAGTAAACCCGGATGCATAAAGGCATACGGACCATGCCGCAAGTATAATGAAGATCCTTATCTTAAATGTTATCCCGGACATTCTTACTATCCTGTATGACACCGGAAGGGCGATGAGGAAAAGAAGAAGAGTCCTCCAGTCAAGGAATCTATCCAGAAATTCAAAACCTGTTTTAAATGATGCGATTATGGCATCAAAAGCTCCCATCCCCTCATATGCGGATGCTCTTTTTGTATTGCCGGGAGCAAGAAGGCAGAGCTTTGCACCGTAAAAGTCCGCTATCAGGGAAGGGATGAGAAACAGAGCTCTTTTTTTGCAAAAATACAGACCTGCCGCAAATATACTTACGGAAACTATCAGCGACTGGAGCACTGTTACGAAGTTGGAGCCTGCAGCGCAGAAGATAAGGGCAGCGGATAAAATGCCATAAATAATATTTTCATAAAGCTTTTTTGATACAAGGGTCATTACGGATGCGCATATGGAAAGGAGCCATATTGAAAAACCCAGGATATATTTGACTCCGCTGTTGTACCAGTAAAAACCCTGCTGCGCTGTGTAGATAAAAAGAACGGTTATCTCGCAGACGATTGCAGCTGAAGAAACCGAGTCCCATTTTGCGGCTCTTAAAAGCTTCCTGCATATCATGTATATAAAAACAAAAACTGAGAAAAGAAGGGATGTTATGATCATGACGATGCCGATAAAGTGGTATTTTTCACCCCATATAACAGGGTCTAATGCCATCATCACCCTGGCAAAATATGTTCCTTCCCATGCCCACCACATCTGACGTGCGTGGACTACTGCGCCTGTAAGGTAGGATGTCCCGAACTGTTTTGCCCATGCCACGTTCCCCGCAGCTGCACCGTAATCATCATAGTAAGGTATTGAATAGTATGAGAGCCTGTATATGGGGATCATGGTAAGGATTAGTCCGGCAAGACAAATTAAAGCCGTCACTTTTTCCGAAAAAGTATATCTGAACAGTTTGATCGTTTTTTTCACAAATTTAGTCCTCTGAACCGTCCTTATGGTATAATATTACAAGTTTTTGAGCTTTCAAAAGTATAGCGTTTTTTTTGTTTTTTTACCACTTTTTTTGGAGACGGTTTGTCAGGAAAGAATACCATAGATGCATATGTTGACGGGAGTTTTTCAGTTTCATCCGGAGTCTATTCCTTCGGATGTGTTTTTCTGCCTGAAGACGGAACTGTCAGAGTGCTGTATGGCAGCGGTAACGATCCCGAAAACGCAAAGCTAAGAAACGTGACCGGCGAGATGCTTGGTGCCATGAATGCCGTGCTGTGTGCCATAAAGAGCGGATATAAGGGTATCAATATATATTATGATTATGCGGGCATCGAGTGCTGGGTGACAGGGGCCTGGAAGTGCAAAAACGATCTTACAAGGTCATATTCGGTGTCAATGAACGGATGGAAGAGCCGTATCGATATCGGTTTTTTTAAGGTTGAAGCCCATAAAGGCTGCAAATATAACGAACTTGCCGATAAAATGGCAAAAAAAGGGGCTGAATGTCCCGGGATTCCCGAAACAAAGCTCATCGGAGACATGGAGATATGGACTCAGGAAAAATAAGACTCAATAAATATCTGGCTGAGTCCGGAATATGCTCAAGGCGTGAAGCCGACAGACTGATCGCAGAAGGCAAAGTTACGGTTGACGGTAACATAGCCCGGGTGGGACAGGTGCTTACAGGCTCCGAAAGGGTCGAATACGAAGGAAGGATCCTTAAGGGCATGGATAAGACCGTGGTCCTTGCTTTTTATAAACCAAGAGGAGTTATCACTTCTGAAAAGGACAATCATGCCGAAAAGCTTATAAGCGACTATATCGATTATCCCGTGAGAGTCACATATGCAGGAAGACTGGACAAGGATTCGGAGGGACTCATCCTTCTGACAAACGACGGCGGTCTCATCGATCATATGATGAGGGGGGCAAATGCTCACGAGAAGGAATATCTTGTTACCTGTGATAAGGAAATTACGGATGACATAAAAGACAAACTTTCACAAGGAGTGTACCTTCCCGGACTTAAGCTTAAGACAAGACCCTGCAAGGTTTCCATAAAGGGAAAAAATGTAATGAGCATCACCCTTACCCAGGGGCTTAACAGACAGATCCGCAGAATGTGTTTCGAGGTGGGGCTGAATGTAAAAAAACTCAAAAGAGTGCGGGTCATGAATATCACGCTGGGAAGCCTGAAGCCCGGTGAGTACAGGGAACTTTCTCAGGAAGAGATAAAAAGTCTATGGCAGATGAAAAAAAGATCCTAAGGATCAGACAGTTAAATGACATATTGAAAAAAGCATCCGAAAGCTATTATGCCAAGGATGAATCAATGATGAGCGACAGGGAGTATGACATGCTCTACGATGAGCTGGTCAGGCTTGAGGAAGAGACCGGAATGATCCTTGCAGGAAGCCCCACCCAGAGTGTGGGATATAAGGCTGTGGATTTTCTTCCCAAGGAAAAACATCCCTCCCCCATGCTATCTTTGGGAAAGACCAAGTCAAGGCAGGAGCTTTCTTCCTGGCTGGGAGATAAGGAAGGCGTACTTTCCTGGAAACTCGACGGTCTTACGGTTGTTCTTACTTACAGAGACGGAACCCTTTTTAAGGCCGTAACAAGAGGGGATGGAGAGACGGGCGAAGTCATCACCCCCAATGCAAGGGCATTTGAAAATGTGCCGTTAAAGATCCCTTTTTCCGGAGAACTTGTCACAAGGGGAGAAGCGGTGATCTCTTATGAAGATTTTGAGAAGATCAATTCCCGCATCGCATCGGATGAAGAAAAATATAAAAATCCAAGGAATCTGTGCAGCGGTTCTGTCAGGCAGCTGGATCCTTCGGTTACGGCAAAAAGACATGTAAGATTTGTGGCATTTAATCTTGTGAGTGCGGAAGGTGCAGACGAAAATGTCTTAAATTCCGCCTGCGGAAGACTCGAATTTCTCGAAAGCCTCGGCTTTGAAGCGGTTTACAGGGTCAGGGTCACTTCGGATACCGTTGAAGAAAAGGTTGGAGAATTCGAAGAAAAGGTAAAGACATATAACATACCCTCCGACGGACTTGTTCTTACATATGAGGATGTCAGATACGGAGCTTCATTGGGAAGAACCGCAAAATCTCCCAGACATTCCATAGCATTTAAATGGGCGGATGAGACGGCTCAGACAATTCTCAGGGATGTTGAATGGAGCGCCAGCCGTACGGGACTTATCAATCCCGTTGCCATATTCGATCCCGTGGATCTTGAGGGCACAACGGTAAGCAGAGCTTCCGTTCATAATATCAGCATAGTAAGACAGCTTAAACTCGGTATCGGGGACGCCATAACCGTATATAAGGCCAACATGATCATTCCCCAGATAGCTGAGAATCTCACATGCTCAGGCAATCTGAAGATACCGGAAAAATGCCCGGTGTGCGGAGGAGATACCCGGGTAAGGGCTCTTAATGAAGCGGAGTCTTTATATTGCATTAATCCCGCCTGCCCGGCAAAACAGATCAAATCCTTTGAGCAGTTTGTTTCAAGGGATGCTCTGAACATCGAAGGGCTCTCCGAGATGACTCTTGAAAAATTCATCGATATGGGCTTTATTACCGAATTTGATGATATTTTCCATCTTGACCGTTATAAGGACAGGATAATAAATATGGATGGATTCGGAGAAAAGTCTTATAATAATCTTTTAGAGTCCGTTAAAAAATCATCCAGGACACTTCTTTCGAGACTTTTGTTCGGACTGGGCATACCCGGTATCGGCGTAGCCAATGCCAAGGTACTTGCCGCATATTTTGATCATGACATTGATAAGATAAAACAGGCCTCTTCCGAAGAACTTTCACAGATCGAGGGCATCGGGGATGTGATGGCCTCAGCGGTTTCGGATTATTTTAAGGATGAAGATAACTGCCGTGTGTTAAACGATCTTCTTCCGGATCTTGAAATAGAAAAGCCTGCAAATGATTCGGCACAAAATCTTAAAGGTCTTACTTTTGTCATCACCGGAAGCCTGAATACATTTGAAAACAGAAATGCCATGAAATCAGAGATCGAAAGCAGGGGCGGAAAAGTTGCAGGATCGGTATCCTCGAAGACCACAGCCCTGATAAATAATGATTTTTCCTCATCTTCATCTAAAAACAAAACGGCGCGGGACCTTGGCATTCCCGTGATCACGGAGGAAGATTTCATAAATAATTATCTTAAGGAGTGACATAAATGCCTATCAAGGGTCAGAGCGAACTGCCTGCAAGGCAGATCCTCGAAAGTGAAAATATATTCGTAATGGATGAAAACCGTGCGATGCATCAGGATATCAGACCTCTTAAGGTGCTCATCCTGAACAACATGCCGGTGAAGCAGGATACCGAGCTTCAGCTTTTAAGGGCTCTTTCCAATACTCCGCTTCAGGTCGATGTGACTTTTATGATGACTTCGACCCATGTTTCAAAAAATACTTCCTCTTCGCACCTCAATAAATTCTATGTTACTTTTAACGATGTGAAGGATCAGAATTTTGACGGAATGATCATCACCGGTGCTCCTGTTGAGGATATTTCCTTTGAAGAGGTTGATTACTGGGATGAGACCGTGGAGATATTAGACTGGGCAGATACCCATGTGACAAGTATTTTCCATATCTGCTGGGGTGCCCAGGCTGGTTTTTATCACTACTACGGTATAGATAAGAGGCAGCTCCCCACTAAGCTTTTCGGAGTATTCGAGCACAGAGTGCTGAACAGAAAGATCCCTCTTGTCAGGGGATTTGATGATGTTTTCCTGGCACCTCATTCAAGACATACGGACACTCCGTCAGAAGCCCTGAAGGCATGTCCCGAACTTACTATTTTGGCTGAGTCGGAAAAAGCGGGAGTATATCTTGCAATGGCTGAAAACGGTCATAAGATCTTCGTGACGGGGCATTCCGAATATGACCGCATGACCCTTAAGAATGAGTATGACAGGGATAAGGGTAAAAGAGATGATGTGGCTCTTCCGGAGAATTATTTTCCGGGTGACGATCCGGATGCAAAGCCTCTTCTTACCTGGAGATCCCATTCGAATAATCTTTACAGCAACTGGCTGAACTATTATGTATATCAGGCTACGCCCTATGATGTTTCTGCCATCGGATCTTGGCAGTGAAGGATGCTGAAAAGAGGCGGCTGTGCTGTGGCCATAGCCATGCTTTGGTGCAGCTGCGGTGCATATGCAGTTCAGATAAGTCAAAATTCAGGTTTATGGAGGTTACAGGATGAAAAAAAGAAAGTCGCTTAAGAGTATCCTGCTTGGAAGGGTGCTGATCGCGGTAACGGTAATAATCGTCATTATTACCGAATTCAGCATGAACAGACAGTCGGAACAGATCAAGGATCTTACCATGTCGCTTCTTGCCCGTGAGTCGGTTACCTATTCCCACGAGATCAACAACTGGTGGAGTCTTATCGAAGGCAGGGTACAACAGACAGCGGATGTGTGGAAAAACACTCCGGATCTTTCTTACTCTGAAGCAAGAGAAATGCTTCTTGCCCTTACCGATGCGGATCCCGATTCGCAGGATATCTATGTTGCATACGGTAATGACATGACCTTCCTTGACGGTTCGGGCTGGATCCCGGATGAAACTTTTGATTTTACCGACAGACCCTGGTATAAGGGTGCCATAGATCAAAACGGATCCCTTTATGTATCCGATCCTTATGTGGATGCTTCCACCGGAAAAACCTGTCTTGCATGCTCTGTTCTTATCGGTGACAAGACAGTACTGAGCAGCGATATCGTCTTTGACCAGATGGCAGAGAAGATGCATTCCTTCAGTTCGAGTTCTCCCGATGTAAAGATATACATCGTTAACTCTGACAGCGGAGATGTCCTTCTGAGCACGGATGAAGCTGCTGTGGGAACAACTCTTTCCGGAGCATCAGATCCTGTTCTTAAGGGACTTAACTCGGTATATTCATCACTTGATAAAACCGTTACCTATAGTGATAATAAAGTCCAGGTGGTTAAGACTGATGCGGGTAAGATGATGTATGCCGCAACAGGCGTCGAAGGAACTTCATGGGTTGTTGTAAGTGCAACTCCTTACAGCTTCGTTATGGACAGGACCATCGCTTCCCTGAATCTCAGTCTTATCATTACCATTATCCTTCTTGCACTTCTCGGAGGTTTCCTCTTCATAACAATAAGGAAAAACCTTGATCCTGTTTCCAGCGTTACAGGCAAGATCGGAGACCTTACCGGCGGTGATTTCACAACCAAGATCAATCCCGAAGGCAATAATGAGATCACGACTCTCAGCGAACAGCTTAACGGCTATATCGACCGTATGCGCGGCATGCTTCTTCATCTTACTGAGATCTCCGATGAAATGACTGAAAGTGCCGAAAGATGTAAGAATATCTCCACAGAACTTTCCGATTCCAATTCATCCCAGAATCAGTCCATAGAAACACTTAATCAGCATCTTACAGGACTCAATCAGTCAATAGAGGATGTAGCAGGCGGAGCAACTGAGCTTGCGGGAGTATCTTCAAATCTTGCTTCGGATTCCGATGAAGTAAGGGAGCTTTGTTCACAGGCTGTTAAGTCTTCCGAAGAGGGAAGAAACGAGATGAGAGGAATGACAAACAGCGTTCAGATCCTCAATGATACCATCGGACAGCTTACAGGTATCATACGTATGACTGCAGAGACCGTCGATGAGATCAAGGGCATAACCGTTACCATAGGTGATATTTCCTCACAGACAAATCTTCTTTCCCTTAATGCTTCCATAGAGGCTGCAAGAGCAGGAGAAATGGGAAGGGGATTTGCGGTTGTAGCGGGAGAAGTTGGAGCTCTTGCCAACCAGTCATCACAGGCAGCAACCCATATCAGCAAGCTTGTAGAGACCATCACGGAAAATATCGTTGATATCAATAAGAAGGCAGATGACTGTATGAACGATATGGAAAAATGCCTTGAAGTTGTTAAGCGTTCCAATGATTCCTTTGATGAGATCTATGAGGATATTTCCAAGGCGACGGATGCCATTACCGGAATCGCAGACGGCATCAGCAGGATAAATGATGTTGCTACCGGAAATGCGGCAGCTACTGAGGAACAGGCAGCAACCGTAAACCAGATCCTTGAACTCAGCGATGCCATAGTAAGGGAAAGCTCAAGAGTATCCCAGGAGACCGATAACCTTGCTAATGTATCCGAATCACTTGCCGGCTATTCCGCAGATATAGAGAAGGATCTTCAGAATTTCAATCTTAAATAAAAACAATTTTAAAACCGCAGCTTCGGATCATTAACTAACCGGGCTGCGGTTTTGATTTTTTTATTTAGCCTTTTTGTTTTCTTAATCTTTTATCTTATCTTCAGGCAGGAATTTTTTTAATGCAGCTTCAAGATCCGCACCAAGTACCGGCTTG
>CAMPAP010000126.1 GCA_946631935.1 uncultured Lachnospiraceae bacterium
GAAACAATCAGCAAAATAGGAATCGTACCTGTTGTAAAACTTGACGATGCCAAGGACGCCGCACCTCTTGCAGAGGCTCTTTGCAAAGGCGGAATTCCCTGTGCGGAAGTAACTTTCAGAACAGGCGCTGCGGCAGAGGCTATTAAGATCATGACAAGCACTTATCCCGACATGATCGTTGGTGCAGGAACAGTACTTACCACCGAGCAGGTTGATAAGGCGGTTGAGGCAGGAGCAAAGTTCATCGTAAGCCCCGGACTTAATCCCAGGATCGTAAAATACTGCGTTGATAAGAACATTCCCATCACTCCCGGAGTAAATTCTCCTTCGGAGATTGAGACCGCCATCGAGTTCGGCCTTGAAGTCGTTAAATTTTTCCCTGCAGAGCAGAGCGGCGGCATTGCCAAGATCAAGGCTATGGCTGCTCCTTACGTAAATATGAAATTCATGCCCACCGGAGGCATCAATGCGGCAAATCTTACAACATATCTTGATTTCCCCAAGATCATCGCCTGCGGAGGTTCATGGATGGTTCCCGGCGACCTTATCTCATCCGGAGATTTCGGTAAGATCGAAGAGCTGACAAGAGAAGCCGTAAAGACAATGCTGGGATTTGAACTTGCCCACGTGGGAGTAAACACAGGATCCGAAGAGGAAGCTCTTAAAGCGGCTCAGAGATTTTCGTTTATATTCGGTCTGGATGTGAAAAACGGCAACAGCTCCGTTTTTTCCGGTAAGGCTGTTGAATTTATGAAAGAGCCCTATCTTGGCAAAAACGGACATATCGGCATCAGGACCAATTATGCCGACAGGGCATACAATTATCTGAGCACGGTGCTTGGCATTGAATTTGATGAATCCACAGCAAAAAGAGACGATAAGGGTAATCTTAAGGCAATATATCTCAAAGAAGAAATATGCGGATTTGCGGTCCATATAGTTAATAAGTAATGCAGATAACACATATGCTTAAAACAATTAAAGATTGGAGAAAAAATGGCTAAAGTAGTAACTATGGGTGAGATCATGCTCCGCCTCTCAACTCCCAATAACGAAAAATTTATCCAGGCAGACGAATTTGATATCAATTACGGCGGAGGAGAAGCCAATGTGGCGGTTTCTCTTGCCAATTACGGACATGACAGTGAATTCGTCACAGCCCTTCCCGATAACGAACTTGGTGACTGCGCCATAGCAGCTATGAGAAAATACGGAGTAAAAACAGATAATATTGCTCGCTGCGGTGAAAGGCTCGGAATTTATTATCTCGAGACCGGAAGCTCCATGAGACCTTCAAAGGTTGTCTATGACAGAGCTCATTCTTCAATATCAACGGCTGTTGCATCCGATTTTGACTTTGATAAGATCTTTGAAGGAGCCGACTGGTTCCATTTTACGGGCATAACCCCTGCGGTTTCCGATTCTGCAGCAGTTCTTACCGAGGAAGCACTTAAAGCTGCCAAGAAGCACGGTGTAAAGGTTTCCTGCGATCTTAATTTCCGTAAGAAGCTCTGGAGCTCTGAAAAGGCGCAGAAGGTCATGAAAGGACTCATGCAATATGTTGATGTCTGCATCGGTAATGAAGAAGATGCCAATCTGGTTCTCGGATACAAGCCCGGAAATACGGACGTTACCAGTGGAGATCTTGAGCTTCAGGGATATAGGAGCATTTTTGAGCAGATGGTATCCGATTATAATTTCGAATATTGCATCTCCTCATTAAGGGTAAGCCATTCCGCATCCGATAACGGATGGTCCGCATGCATTTATTCAAGGGACACCAAAGAGTTCTATCATTCAAAGGAATACTCAATACATCCCATCGTAGACAGAGTCGGCGGCGGAGATTCCTTTGCGGGAGGCGTTATCTGCGGTCTTCTTGACGGAAAAGACTTTAAGCAGGCACTTGAATTCGGAGTTGCCGCATCCGCTCTTAAGCATACCATTCCCGGGGATTTCAACCTTGTAAGCCGTAAAGAAGTTGAAACCCTTGCAGGCGGAGATGCATCCGGAAGAGTTCAGAGATAAATTGCTTTTTCGGTAAAGTTTATATGGTTTGACATATTTTCCTAATGGAAATATAATTTTACAGGTCCATCTTTGATGGACCTGTTTTTAAAGATGAAAAACGAGATCAAGACACCGATAATAATCAAGATACTGATGGTCATCGCATTTATTGCGATGGTTCTTATTATATTTCTTCAGCAGTTAAAGGTACCCTTTATGCTGGAGGATATTTACTATTCCAAAAATCTCGTCACCGGTGAACCCATTAAAGGTATTTCCGATATTTTCCAAAGTGCGGGCTGTATTTTTTACTGGAAGGGCGGAAGCGTGATCGCAGGATTTCTGCTTCAGGTGATCCTTATCTCGGGCGGATATGTTGCGGATATTCTTAATATCCTGGTAATGATTGGATGTGCCCTTCTTATCTTTGCTCCTGCCAAGGCTTCCCACCAGAGGATCTTTTTCACCGTTTTCGCGTTTCTGATGCTCATTTGTCTTAATGCTAACTGGAGCAATTCTTATTTCAGGCAGTTCATGACGGTATATTTTTTCTATCCTTCTCTGCTCATGTTATCTCTCCTTAAGATATGTACGGCGATCCTTGATGCCCCCGATCCTGTTGAAAAGATTTCGGTTCCCAGAATAGTCTCATTATCAGCGGCAGCATTTTTTGCGGGAGCCTGGTCGCCTTCCTACGGCATCATATGCGGATCCACCCTTGCACTTGTTGTATATTTCAGAAGCCTTGAGAAGAAAAAACTTGATAATAAGGGATTCATCATTCCGATAGCTTTCTGCCTGCTTGGGCTTATCCTTTATATAGCGGCTCCCGGTAATTACGAGAAGGGTTCTGTTTTAATGACATCTTATATAGATGCCGATGTATATCCTTCAGTTGTCCTTGCTCTTGTGGTACTTGCCATTTACGTTAAGATCGGAGGCACGTTAAAGCCTTCTCAGTATCTTATATATGCGGTTTTGCTTATAAGCGTAGCTCTTTCATTTGTAACGCTTGTGCTTTTGCCTTTTGCTCCAAACGGGGCTCTTCTTTGTACCATGATCCTGGGCATTGCCGCATACTGTAATATGTTTTATTCCGTAAATCTTATATCCGGCAGATATCGTCTGTACGGTTACTTTTTGTGTGCCGTTGCACTTATGTATGATGTATTTGTGATCCTCGAGTCACAGCTTGGAGTTGAGTAGATTCTTGAAGATGTCTTCTTTTGAAAAAGAAATACCCAAGGAGCGTTTTTCAGCCATATGGTATCCCATAATAAATGTGGTGATGCTTCTTGTTTTCATACTCAAATTCTATCAGTTCGGGCATGATTCATATGAGTTTTCTCTTGTTAACGGACTTATCGGTGTTTTCCTGTTCGGTTTCGCAACACTTTTATTTTCGTATTGTTCCGGCTCCAGAAGTCTTGGTTCGTATTCAAGGTTTCTTATCCTTTATATTGCATTTGTTCCCCATCTGAAATTCAATTATTTCAGACGTCTCCTTGATCTTTCATATACCTTCGGAATAAGGGATCACAGCTTCAGTGAAAAGTGGAAGGGCGGTATTGCGCTTCTTCTTTCTGATGTGTCGGAGTATTTAAGGATCCTTCTTCCCATGACTATACTTATGCTGGGCGCCGCCATTTACGATAAGTTCCCCAAGATGTATAAGATACTTATTACCTGTATAGTCATACTGATCATTCTTATTTACGTTTTTGAGGGGACTGTAAATCTGTGCAAATACGGAATTGCCGTAATACTTGTCACCATGCTGTCCGATTGCTGGAACAAGATGAGAGTTGAGAAGGAGAGAACCCAGCAGGCACTTGTGCTATGGGCGGAGATCCTTCTTTATGCCGCCATGTTTGCCAAGGGACTGACTCTTATCGTGGCGTGAGGTTTTAGTGTTTTAGATGGTATTTTTCCCTTGATCCGGGTGACACGCAATATTTTGAAAAAAGGTTTAAAAACCCGAAAAAACTTTAAAATATTGTTGACAAGTGTTCTTTGATTTGATATATTATCGTTTGTTCGCGGAAGTGTTGGAATTGGTAGACAAGCAAGATTAAGGTTCTTGTGGCTGCAAGGTCGTGCGGGTTCAAGTCCCGCCTTCCGCATTCCAAATAGAAAATCCCCTTGAGGTAATTCCTCAAGGGGATTTTTCTATTTCGGAACGCCGAGGGCGTTCCGTGATCCCCGCCGGGTTCATATCTCGGGGCGCAGGGGTGCGCCCCTCGGTCGGTTCGGCGGGAAAAAGGTCCACCGGACCTTTTTCTTTTTCCGCCTCACCCCGCCTTCCGCATCCAAAACAGAAACCCGCAACGGGGCATATGGGATACGGTCTATATAATCAAAAAACATAGTGCTATAATGTCGTTATGTGTTAACGAGTATTTGAGAAGTGTTTGATGCGGACCTTAATGCTCTTGACAGAGCCGAACTGTTTCTCATGATTACGCCCGGCAGGAACGGTACTGCGGGAACCAATTGGGAACAGGGTTATATGTATGCCCGGAAGAAACCTATTGTCGTAGTCCAGATAACGGATGATGAAACCAGTCTTATGACATTTTGCTCAGCAGGAAGCTTTTATAATGCCGCTGTGGATACTCTCGAAGATACAATCCTTAATGCGGTAGAAAACAGCAGTCCAAGAAATAAATGTAAAACGATATTAACCTAAACATTATATAAGGCTTGACTACGCCGAACGGCTTATTATAGAATGAAACAAGAATAATTAAGCCGAACGGCGTATTTTTGCGCCTGTAATGTAAAATTTGTTCGAACGGCTTATTTTGGAGACGGATATGATAATAAACAAAGCTTCCGATTTTGGTAAAGCATTAAAACAGCGCAGAAAAGAACTGGGTTATACTCAGCGCTATATTTCTGAATTTACCGGTTTCAGTATCAGCTTTATTTCTGATCTGGAGAACGGTAAAAGTACAGCTGAGCTCGGAAAGGCTATTTATCTTGCAAATATGCTGGGACTTGATATAGCTGTTAGTGCGAGGGGAAATTGATGAGACATTACAATGTATATCTTGAATTAAACGGGTGTCAGGTAAGAGTCGGAGAAATTGAAGGTGACTTCTCTGATGATGCCCGTTTCTCATATTCTGAAGAATACATAGCAAGGAATGATTCCAGAGCTGTTTCTGTTTCTTTGCCTATACAGGATGAACCATTTTCACCCGAGCAGACAAAAGTCTTTTTTGAAGGTTTGCTTCCCGAAGGGTTTATGAGAAAGAGCATTGCTGCCAATATGCACTTTGATGAGAATGACTATTTGTCCATTCTTCAAAATCTCGGTAAAGAATGTCTTGGTGCAATCAGAATAGATGAGTTTGATAAGGTGCCGGAATCGGGGTATGAAGCTATAACTGAAGGACAGGTAGAGGCACTTGCCGCGGAAGGAACAACCAAATCCACGGAGATAGTGATCAAAACTCACTTATCACTTACGGGTGCTTCCGGAAAAGTAGGGCTCTACTATGACGATAAAGAAGGCAAGTGGTACCTTCCAAGCGGATTAGCTCCAAGTACTCATATCGTCAAGCAAAGCCACATCAGACTTGATGGCATAGTTACTAATGAACAGCTTTCTATGCTGACTGCCCGCAAGTGTGGAATAGATATTCCGGAAAGCTTTATTATCAATGCGGGAAGCGGAATTGATTCAGAAGTTCTATTTGCCACTAAGAGATATGACAGGATTATTGATGAAACATCACCATTGATTGGAAAACTGAAACGTCCATACAGAATACATCAGGAAGACTTTGCACAAGCCATGGGAATAGCATCTTCCTACAAGTACGAAAGAGAAGGACAAAGCTACGCCGGGAAGATGTTCGAAATAATTCGAAAATACGCAAGAAAACCAATGGAAGATCAGCTGCGGCTTTGGAACAGGATCGTATATAACTTTGTGCTTGGTAATACTGATGCTCATATTAAAAATTATTCTCTGCTTTACGATCAGAATATGGATGGACTCTCTCTTGCGCCTGCTTATGACATGATAAGTACTGTGATTTATGAGAGTGCTACGAAAGATATGTCCTTCAACATAGGGGGAATAAGAAATCTGGACGGTATAGATGAAGAAAGCTTTAAATCCCTGGCTTCTACTGCAGGAATTGGCGAAAAAATTGCTATGAGCAATTATTACGGTGTACTCGACAAATTTGAAAATGCGTTGTGTGAATCTGCAAAGGAATTGCAGGATACCGGTTATGTAAATGCGAGTGATATTGCTGAAAGAATACTTTTGGCACGAAAAAAGGTACTGTAAGCGGTTAAAGCTTCTAAGTGACCGATCCCGAAGAAAACGCCGAAATGTTTACGGGAGATTACTGCGACTATATCTGGAGCAGATAAGCATAGATTACGCACTTCATGGCAAGTTTTGATAAGTTATTTTAACTTAATTGTGCAAAAATATATGGGTAGTAGTAGATTATTTAATGGTTTGTTGACACCTTAATCTGAGTTTCCAGACATAGGAGCTGGTGGTTGGTAGGCAACGTAAAAATCAACCATTAAATGAGAATGTTCACTGCTGCGACAATGGCATTCCCATTTTCATCTTTTTTTCTTTTTTGTGGTAAAATACTAAAAATGGAGGTGTATGTTATGTCCAGAGCTACTCTTGAAGAAAAAATCAAATCGCTGCCTGATGCCTATATAGAAGATGTAGCATTGTTTATTGATTATGTTGTTTTTCGTGGTCAAAATGATCAAGCAGATAAAGCGACTAATCTTATGGATTTTTTTGGATGTGTATCACTTCCTGATGGCATGATTTTTCAAAAAGAGGTAAGAGATGAGTGGAATTGATTACCTTGCTGATACAAATGCCATTATATATCTGCTAAGCGGAAATGATTGTATGCGCCCTTATGTGACTAATACGATGTGAAAGTTGATATTGCTCAGATTCCTGATTTTTCGGTTCTTAAGACTGAACGAGGATTGTTTGATAATGTGAGAATTGATGAGAGCAGAACCTGCATTTATTGGAGTGACAGAGTTGATCTTCCCAGTGATACATTATTAGAATATGGATCGTTGATATAAACACTTGGAAGTTACTTTAAAGACCTATTTTTATGTATCTTAAAGATCCTTTACGGATATTTTATGAGTGATGTATTGAGGGATAAGGGAAAAATAAAAAGATTCTATTCAAAGATGCTGTTATACATCGCTGTAATGGTTTTTTTCGTGAGCGTTGTAATAGTTTATTACAGACATCTTGATTCTGAAACAAGAGAGAACATAGTCAGTAAGGGCAGGATCAATGCCCTTGAATCCTCTCACGAGATCGACAGCTGTATTTCTTCAAGTCTCGATATTCTTAAGCTTTCAGCATATACACTTGATAATATGATCACAGAGAAAAGACCCAGGGAGGAGATCCTGGATTTTCTTACCGACGAGACCGTTGCTGTCGGTAATTCTCTTATTGCGGATACCACCGGAGTGTACGGATATATTAACGGTGAGTATATGGACGGTTCGGGATGGGATCCCGGAGAAGGATATGACCCTACCGTCAGGCCCTGGTACATTGAAGGTATCGCAGGTGGCGGAGATATCGTAATCGTAGATCCTTATACTGATCTTGATACTGGAAGTGTCATGATCGCGCTTACCAAAACTCTCTGTGACGGAAAAAGCGTTGTTGGTATAGATATATCCATGGATTCGCTGCAGGCTGTTGTTGAAGAGCAGGTTGGAAGCAGCTTAAATTATGAATTTATAGTTAATTCCAAGGGTATAATAGTGGCCCATTCATTTGCAGACTTTATAGGGGATGATATCTTCCTGGATGAAGATCCCATTGCGAAGGCTATAGCAAGTCGCATCAAAAGTAATGCCGATGATAATTTCTATTTCAGGTATCAGGGAAGGGATTACATGGTCTATGTCATGCATCTTGATTATGGCTGGACCACGGTATCTGTCATCGATGCCACGACGCAGTTTTCAAATCTTAAGGGACCTTTGTATTTTACTGTCTTTATATCCATACTGATCATTGTCGTATTTGTCATTATCATGTTCTTCTCCATTAAGAAAGAAAACAGGGCGAGGACACTTGCCATAAAAAGCTCTCAGGCAGAGTCTGCCAATAAAGCCAAGTCATCCTTCCTTTCAAACATGAGTCATGAGATAAGGACTCCCATAAATGCCATCCTTGGAATGAATGAGATGATCCTCAGGGAGTCGGACGATGAATCTGTTCTTGAATATTCCGAAAACATAAAAAGTGCCGGAAATTCCCTTCTTGGGATCATCAACGATGTACTGGATTTTTCCAAGATTGAAGCCGGTAAGATTGAGATAATACCTGTGGATTACGATCTTTCATCTGTTATAAACGATCTTGTTAACCTGATACATAAAAGAGCGGGTGATAAGGGGCTGAAGCTGAGGCTTGATATTGATAAAAATATTCCCGGACGTCTAAGCGGCGACGAGGTCCGTATCAAGCAGGTGATCACAAACATCCTTACCAATGCCGTTAAGTATACGGAAGAGGGAAGCATCACCTTTGCTGTGGGTTACGAGGGTATAACAGGTGATGATGATTCCATTATTCTGAAAGTCAGGATAAGGGATACCGGAATAGGCATCAAAGAAGAGGACCTTAAGAGGCTGTTTTCAAAATTTGAAAGGATCGAAGAAGAAAGGAACCGGAACATCGAAGGAACGGGCCTTGGAATGAGTATTACCAAGTCTCTTCTTGAAATGATGGGTTCATCCCTTGTTGTAGAGAGCGTTTACGGTAAGGGCTCGGTTTTTTCCTTTGATCTTAAGCAAAGAGTAGTCAGCAGGGAGCCCATCGGTGACTACGAAGAAACATTCAGGCAGAATCTGAAAAAACATGAAGCATACAGAGGAAAATTCATTGCCGGGGATGCCAGGATACTTGTGGTTGATGATAATCCCATGAATCTTGTGGTGTTTAAAGGGCTTATCAAACAAACACTTATTAAGATCGATACCGCAAATGACGGTAACGAAGCCGTAAAGCTTGCCTCTTCAAATTCATATGACATTCTGTTCCTTGATCATCTGATGCCCGGTAAAGACGGTATCGAAACTCTCCGTGACATAAGAAATATTTCGGATGGGCCTAATATCAAAACACCCGCTGTCTGCCTTACCGCAAATGCCATATCCGGAGCCAGGGACATATATATTGAAGCGGGATTTGATGATTATCTTACAAAGCCCATTGATACGGAAAAACTTGAGGAGATGCTGCTTGATCTTTTGCCTCATGAGAAGATAGAACCATATACCGATGATAAGTTTAAAACCGATAATGATCCGGTGAAAAATGATTCTCTCTCAACAAATGAAAATACGGAAAGCAAAGACAAAATAAAGAGCCAAAACATAGGTGACGATGTTCCTGAGGAATTAAAACCTTTGCTTGGCTGCATGCTTATAGATATTAAATCGGGACTTAAAAACAGCGCATCCCCGGAAATGTATCTTGACGTGCTTAAAATCTATTATGATTCATATGATGATGTATCCTCGGAACTTAACCGCTTAATGGCCGAGGAAAATTTTGAATTATTTACTATCAAGATCCATGCGCTTAAGAGTTCATCACGGATAATAGGAGCAAAGGATCTCGGAGACTTTGCCCAAAGACTTGAAGATGCAGGTAAGTCCGGAAATTATGATCTCATCCGAAATGATCATGTTAAGTTCATGTCTGATTATTCTTTGCTCAGAGAAAAGCTCTCAAAGGTGTGCGTAAAAGAGGATAAAAACAAACCGTTGGCATCATCTGATTTTCTGCTTCTTAAATATGAGCAAATTTATCATGCGGCGGATGATATGGACTGTGACAGACTTGAAAGCATCTTCAGGGAACTTGATGAGTATATAATCCCCGAAGGCGAGAGAGTGGTGATGAAAAAACTAAGGACTGCGGTTTCGGAATTTAATTATGATCTCATAGTCGATCTGTTACCTTTTTGACGTAGTAAAATAATCAGCCGGTATATGATCCCGGTTTTTTATCTGAGTGATCAGCTGATATTTCAGTTAAGTATTTAACTTGTAAAATAACTGACAGGTTTAACGAAGGCAAAAAAATATGGATACCCGGAAAAGAAGCATTGTATTTACAAACGATCACTGCATAGGATGTAACAAATGTATCAAAGCCTGTAGTGCCATTGGGGCATGTGTTTCCACTGAGGAAAACGGCAAGTGGAGGATCGATGTAGACGGAAGCAAGTGTGTGGCCTGCGGAAGCTGTATCGATGTGTGTGTTCACGGAGCAAGGGAATTTTCGGATGATACCGAGAGGTTTTTTGAAGATCTGAAAAAAGGAGAGAAGATTTCTCTTCTTCTTGCCCCTGCATTTAAAGCCAATTATCCCGATGAGTATGAAAGTGTCCTGGGCGGATTAAAGGCTCTTGGCGCAGACCGTATTATAAGTGTTTCTTTCGGTGCGGACATAACAACCTGGGGATATCTTAATTATATTAAAAAATATGATTTTGCCGGAGGTATATCCCAGCCCTGTCCGGCAGTTGTTTCTTACATAGAAAGGTATCTTCCGGAGCTTCTTCCCAAGCTCTTTCCCGTTCAGAGCCCTCTTATGTGTGCTGCCATCTATGCGCGCAAAAAGATGGGTATTAAAGAAAAGTTTGCTTTCATCAGTCCCTGTATCGCAAAAAAACTTGAGATAGAAGATCCTCATAACGAGGGGCTCGTCCAGTATAATGTGACCTTCGAACATCTGATGAAATATGTCAGGGAACATGATATAAAGGGACCTTCAGCCCGTTCTGAGATCGAATACGGTCTTGGTTCTTTTTATCCCACACCCGGAGGCCTTGCCGAGAATGTCAAATGGTTCCTCGGAGATGATGTTTTTATCCGTCAGATAGAAGGTGAAAAGCATCTCTATGAGTGGATGCATGAAAACACAGACAGGATCAAAAATGAAAAGACTCCATTCCTTTTCATAGATGCTCTTAACTGTGAAAAGGGCTGTATCTGCGGAACCGCGGTTAATCCGGAAAGATCGAGAACGGATGATGCTCTTTATAATCTTCTTGATATAAGGGAAAAGTCAAAGAGATCGTCAAGCGGTAATGCATGGTCAAAACCTGATAAACCTGAAGAGCGCCTTGAAATGCTCAATGAGCAGTTTAAGGATCTTGATCTTAACGATTTCTTAAGAGGCTATACGGATAAATCCGCAGGATGTGCTTATCAGACGCCCGGTGAAGAGGCACTGGAAGAGATCTTTGTAAGCATGAACAAGCTGACGGAGGAGTCCCGTCACATAGACTGTACATGCTGCGGATATGAAAACTGTCACCAGATGGCCACGGCTATTTTTAACGGATTCAACCATAAGGAAAACTGTATCTACTATGAAAAAGCAAGAGTTCAGGAACTTGCTGTTGAAAAAGCCATTGCCGAGGAGGCAACCCAGGCTAAGAGCTCCTTCCTTGCCAATATGAGCCATGAGATCAGAACTCCCATCAATGCAGTGCTTGGAATGAATGAGATGATATTAAGAGAGTGTTCTGACAAGGAAATCCTTGCATATTCCGAGAATATCAGGTCTGCGGGAAATGCGCTTTTGGGACTTGTAAATAACATTCTGGATTTTTCCAAGATAGAAGCAGGCAGGATGGATATCGACCCTGCAGAGTATGATCTTTCTTCCGTTATAAACGATCTGGTCAATATGATACAGATAAGGGCGGATGACAAGGACCTTCTTCTGGATCTTGTTATTGATAAATCCATTCCAAAGATTTTATACGGGGACGAGATCCGCATAAAGCAGATCATAACCAATCTTCTTACAAACGCTGTCAAATATACGCAAAAAGGGTCTGTCACCTTTAAGATCGGATATGAAAAGAAAGATGATGAAAACATCCTGCTTAAGGTTACCGTAAAGGATACCGGTATCGGAATAAAGGAAGAAGATATTTCAAGGCTCTTTGTTAAGTTTGACCGCATAGAGGAAAGCAGGAACAGAAATATCGAAGGAACCGGCCTTGGAATGAACATAACCATGAGCCTGCTTGAACTCATGGGATCCACACTTGATGTTAAAAGTATTTACGGTGAGGGGTCGGAATTTGCTTTTTCCCTTGAACAGAAAGTCATCAGATGGGAAGAACTGGGAGACTTTGAACGTGCATATAAGAAAAATCTTGGAAGCAAGAAGGATTATCATAAGAAATTCACGGCTTCCGGTGCAAGGATCCTTGTCATGGACGATAATCCCATGAATCTTATGGTCCTTAAGAATCTCCTGAAACAGACTCTTTTGAGGATCGATACCGCAGATGACGGAGATGAAGGATTGATGATGTCCAATGTCGCAAAGTATGACATGATCTTTTTCGATCATATGATGCCCGGCAAGGACGGAATAGAAACCCTTCATGAAATGCGTTCACAGCAGTCAAACCCTAATCTTAAGACTCCCTGCGTCTGTCTTACTGCCAATGCCATATCCGGAGCAAGGGAACAGTATATTGCCGAAGGCTTTGATGATTATCTTTCAAAACCTATCGATGCCGAAAAAATTGAAAACATGCTGATCAGATATCTTCCCAAAGATAAAGTTGTCATTGAGGTTGTTCATGAAAAGGAAACTGACAGAGAGGAACAGAATGAAAACTGTATCCTTCCGGACGGACCTTTGAAGGAACTTAATAAATACAACTGGATAGATGTGCCGTCAGGTATCGCAAGCAGCGGTTCACAGGACGCATACATTCCTCTTCTTAAGATCTTTTATGATTCCCTTGATCAAAAGGCTGAGGAGATAGAAGAGCTTTATAATGAAGGGGACCTTAAGAATTACACAATCAAGGTTCATGCGCTTAAGAGTTCGGCAAGGATAATCGGTGCCCTTGAATTTGCCGAGAAAGCACAGGAACTTGAAAATGCAGGTAAATCCGATGATGAAGAATATATCCGTAAGCATCACGGACCGTTTATAGATGAGTTCAAAACCTTCAAGGATCCTATCGGAGAAGCACTCGGCATAAGTGCTGATTCAGGTGACAAGCCGGAAGCAGATGAAGAAATGCTTAACTCCAAGTTAGAAGAGATCAGGACTGCAGCTGATGATATGGACTGTGTGGCTCTTGAAGAGATCTTTGATGAATTGTCCGCATACAGCATACCTGCAGACAGAAAGGAACTCTTTGATAAAGTTAAGAGCGCTGCGGATGATTTCGATTATGATACCATCCTCGAACTTCTTGGAGAATAATACTCAAATATTTGTTTCTTTTGTGGGGGAGAAATGAAAGGTAACAAAAACGAAAAATTTATAATACTTTTAGTATCACTTGCATGTATAGGTCTTTCATTTGAAAGTGTGCTTATGGGATGGGAATTCTGGGTTCCGCCTCTTATCATAATGGGAACCATATCCCTCTGGGTCATGAACATTACGGAAAGACCGGTATATGAAGGCAGGATAGTCTATTATCTGATCTATGCCATGCTTGCCGCTTTTTTCCACGGTGTACATGAGACCAGCTTCTTTGACGTTGCTCTGGTTCTTGTCCTTGTCATGGTCGCATTTTCATTCTTTGATCGCATCTACATGATGAATGTGTTTTTTGCCGAATTCTTTGTCATCATGGGAATTCAGTTTTATCTTGCAAGTAAAGGACAGGGGATAGAATTCGATTCGCTCAATATCTCCAGAGTCATACTTCACATGATGATCGTTATCCTTTCTTACTCTGTTTGTGTCAGGGCGATAAGAAACAGACTTGAAGAAGAGGTTGTTGAAAAGGAAAAGGATGAGCGTATCGAATCCGTTGACGCTGATATGGAGGATTTCCTGACCAATATCTCCCACGAGCTCAGGACTCCTGTCAATGTCGTAAACGGTATGAGCGAGATCCTTCTTAAAAGTGATCACGGTCCCGAACTTTTATCCATCAAGGATGCGGGCGTCATTTTGTCGTATCAGATCGAGGATATCCAGGACTTTACCGAGTGTAAGAGAAGAAAAGTCATCCTTGAAGAAGAGGATTACATGACAACATCTCTTATAAATGATGTTGTCGTTGGTTTCAAGATCGGCGGAATGGGAAAGGGTCTTGAGCTTGTTGTGGATATTGATCCCATGATCCCAACTTCCTTAAGAGGTGATGTCAAGAAACTTCACAAGATGTTCAGACACCTGATGGTAAATGCCATAAAGTTTACCAAGCAGGGCGGTGTAAATATCAGGCTGTATTCAGAAAAGACCGATTACGGTATAAACCTCTGCATAGAGATGACCGACACCGGTATCGGTATGGATATGAGAACGATTCAGTCTGTTGTAGACGGTCTGTATCAGGTCAATAAAAAGAGAAACCGCTCATCAGGCGGTATAGGCCTTGGTCTTTTCATCGTATATGGTTTTGCTCATACGATGGGTGGTTTTGTAAAGATCGAAAGTGAAAAAGGAAACGGTACCACAGTCAGGGTGACAATCCCACAGAAGGTTATCGATCCCGCACCCTGTCTTGCAATTCATGAAAAGATCACCAAGACAGTTCTGTTCCATGTTAAATCCGATAAATATAAGGTTCCCAAGGTCCGTGATTTTTACAGGGCTATGGCAATGCATATCGCTATGGGAATCAATGCACCTCTTTTCTCTGCAGAGACTGTCAAAGAAATCGATAAGATGCGAGAGAAGATGGATGTCGGCTTCATATTTATGGGCGAAGAAGAGTACCAGGTCAATTCACAGTACTTTGATGAACTATCACACAGTGATATTGTCGTTGCAGTATCCGCCAATTTCGGATTCAAGCCCAATCCCGGAAGCGGTGTTATAGTTATGCCCAAGCCTCTCTACGGCTATCCCGTAATCAAGATCCTGAACGAAGGATATGATGTTAAGGATCTTGATATATCCGAAAAACTTGCTAAGCCTGACCTTCGCGGAGTCAGGGCACTTGTAGTTGATGATGAACCCATGAACCTTGTTGTTGCAAGGGGCATGTTTAAGGATTATGAAATGATAATCGATACCGCATCAAGCGGAAAAGAAGCTATAGAGAAGTTCAGAGAAGGCAATTACGATATTGTCTTTATGGATCATATGATGCCTGAAATGGACGGAGTCGAGACTATGAAGCGTATCAGGAAGGCTTCGAACGAACTTAAAAAACCTGTATCGGTCGTCGCTCTTACCGCAAATGCAGTATCCGGTGCAAAGGAAATGTTCATGAAGGAAGGATTTGACGGCTTTATTGCCAAGCCTATATTTATACCTGATTTTGAAAGAGTTATGCTCAAAATTCAGCCCGGGGCGTCATCGAGAAGAGGAGGTGCGAATTCATGAAGATAATAAAATTCCTGAAATCCATATCCTCAGCTGCTGTCGACCCAAAAAGAGAACTGTCTGAGAGAGTTTTCATCAGTCTTACATTACTCTCGGAAGTTGCTGTTTTTTGCGCGCTGATCGGAGATCTTATTATTTCCGAGAGCCGCGGTGAGATCATTGCGATTATCGTCACGCTCATTTTCACTCCGGCGATCACATATTTCAGTGTCCGTAAAAACAAATATAAACTTGGGGTAAAGTTTATTGTTACCGCTCTTGCATTTATTCTTCTTCCGATGCTGTACTTCAACGGAGGAGGCGTTGACGGCGGCGGAATTTTCTGGTTCATATTTGCATTTCTGTATGCCGGACTTCTGATGACCGGAGGTTTCAGAGTATTTATCCTTACATATATCATAGTTCTTGCCGGTGTATGTTATCTTGTCGAGTATTATCATCCGGAGCTCGTGATAAGACACAGCAGAGTCGTCAGATTCATTGATTCATATCTCAGCCTTGTTCTTGTCGGTATTCTGTGTTTTGCGATGACATGGTTCCAGAACCGTCTGTTCAATGAAGAAAGTAAGAAGGCAAAAAAAGCGGTTGAGAAGGCAGAGGAGCTTACCAGATCCCAGAACAGATTTTTCTCGAGCATGAGCCATGAGATCAGAACTCCCATCAACTCGATCCTTGGACTTAATGAGCTGATCTTAAGAGATCAAAGCGCTTCAGAGGATGTTGTTAAGGATGCTAACGGAATCCAGGGAGCCGGAAAGATGCTCCTTGCGCTTATCAATGACATTCTGGATTTTTCCAAGATGGAAGCCGGAAGTATGGATATAGTTCCCGTTGATTATAAGATCGGGGACGTTCTCTCGGATATTGTAAATATGATCTGGCTCAGGGCCAGCGAAAAGGGTCTTAAATTTGCTGTAAATGTAGATCCCAAGATCCCTTCCGTTCTCTATGGAGACGAAGTGCGTATAAAACAGGTAATGATCAATATCCTGAATAACGCAGTCAAATATACCAAGGCGGGAAGTGTAGAACTTCACATTGAGGGAGAACCGGTTGATGACAACTCCATGATCCTCAGTATATCCATTTCCGATACGGGAATGGGTATCAAGAAGGAAGCTCTTCCTTATCTCTTTGATGCATTCAAGAGAGTTGATGAAGAAAAGAACAGGCATATCGAGGGAACGGGTCTCGGTCTTTCTATAGTAAAGCAGCTTGTGGAACTTATGGACGGAACTATTACCGTTAACAGTGTTTACGGTGAGGGATCTGTATTTACGATTGCCATCAAACAGGGAATATCAGATCATACTGAGATAGGTGAACTTAATATCCACAATCAGAAGACCGTGGCCAGAAAGATATATGAGCCCGGATTTAAGGCGAATGATGTTTCAGTCCTTATAGTTGATGACAATGAGATGAACCTTGAGGTTGAAAGCAGACTTCTTGCGGATACCGGTATTGCGATTGACAAATCGATAAGCGGATATGATGCTCTCGACAGAAGCCTCAAAAAACACTATGACGTTATCCTCATGGATCACCTTATGCCGGGAATTGACGGAATTGACTGTCTCAAGAGTATCAGAAATCAGGCCGGCGGAATGAACAGACAGACTCCTGTCATAGTCCTGACAGCAAATGCGGGAAGTGAGAACAGGGATATCTATAACCGTTCCGGATTTGACGGTTATCTCCTTAAACCTGTCTCCGGAGAGGCTCTTGAGAATATACTCATCAACCATATCAATCCGGAAAAGCTTATACTCAGCACCAAAACTACGGCAATGAGAGAGGATATAAGTACTGTTTCGGGTTATTCCGGAAAGCAGTCGGTCATCATCACAACATCAAGTATTAGCGACATTCCGGATTCCATAGTAAAGAAAAACAATCTCCAGATCATCCCTGCATTTATCAAGACAGAGGAAGGCTTGTTCAAGGACGGCGTTCAGCTCACCGCAGATGAACTCATCCGTTATATGGAGACAGGAAGGACTGCGGTATCATCGGCTGCTGATGAGACCGCTTATACCGAATTCTTTGCAGGTGTCATCAAGAAAGCCCATCATGTCATCCACATAGCTCTTACCACGAGTATGAGTAAGGATTACGAAATGGCTTCTGAAGCAGCAAAGGCTTTTGAAAATGTCACGGTCATCAATTCCGGAACTCTTTCAAGTGCCACCGCTCTCCTTGTTATGATCGCAATTAAACTTGCACAGAAGAATATTCCTGTTGATGATATCATTGCCGAACTGGAAAATGTAAAGAACCGTCTGAGATGCAGTTTTGTCGTCGACACGACCGAATTCATGGCAAGAAAGGGTCATATCAACCAGCGTATCAACAGACTGGCCAAGGGCCTTACACTTCATCCGTTCCTTACTTTCAATGATGATAACTCGAGGATTGGCGGCATTGCGATGGGAAGCACCAAAAGAGCATACAGAAAGTATATCCGCAAAGCTTTCCCCGTTGATATCATTCCCGATTCCGAAGTATGCTTCATAACTTATGTTGATATCCCCATGGATACACTTTTGTGGATCAGGGAAGAATTGTCCAAGATAGCATTTTTCGAACATGTTGTTTTCCAGCAGGCTTCTGCAGCTATCTCTTCAAACTGCGGTCCCGGAACTTTCGGATTGTTGTATTTTGTAAAGAGTAACAAGACCTATAATATCGGTTCGCTTATAGAAGAATCTAATGAATATGAAAATGCGGATGAAGAAGCAGGAGATGCTGTTGGTTATCATTCATCTGTAATGACCAGATCCCAGGATGAATATGAAAAATATGATTCCGCAAATGCCGGTCACGGTGCAGGGGTTCAGCCTTTAAGGCCTGAGTATTCCGAAATCGAAAAGAAATGGTATGAGAACCTCGAGAACATCGATGGAGCTGCAGCGATTCAAAACAGCGGATCCGAGGATGCGTTTAAGACAGTTCTTAAGATCTTCTATGATTCAATTCCCGAGAAGAGCAAGGAGATAGAAGGATTCTATGAAGCTAAGGACTGGAGCAATTATACGATCAAAGTACATGCTCTCAAGAGTTCCGCAAAACTTATCGGGGCACTTGATCTTTCTTCAAGAGCACAGCTTCTCGAGGATGCCGGCAAGGAAAGCAATACCGATTATATCAATGCCAACCATTCTTCATTCATGGAAGATTATAAAAAGTATACTGAAATACTTGGTACTGTTTTTGGCGGAACCGGTTCGTCAGATGATAATACATCCGATAAGCCCGTTGCCGATGAAGGTCTTATGAAGACTGTTTTTGAAGGACTTAAAGAAGCAGCAGACAATATGGACTGTGTAGCATTGGATGATATTTTCAGGGAGATGGAAGATTATTCGATCCCCGAAAATGACAGGGAAAAATATGAGACCATCAAACGTAAGGCTGCAGATTTCGATTATGACGGAATCCTTGAACTTTTTGATAAATGACAGGGGATTTTGACTGAATGGAAACTATTGTAAAGATAAATGATGCGGTAAACAGCTTTGCCTGGGGTACGTTCGGAATCGTACTCCTCCTTGGCACGGGACTTATCTGCACTGTTATCACCGGATTTTTCCAGATAGGGCATATCAGACACTGGTTTAAGAATACCTTCGGCATTATGTACGGAAGAGGACGTATCATCAATGATGCCGGAGCACTTTCACAGCTTCGCACTTTCTGTACCGCCCTTTGTTCTACGATCGGTACAGGAAATATTGCCGGTGTTTCAAGTGCCATATGTATTGGAGGCCCGGGGGCTGTATTCTGGATGTGGGTCGCTGCATTTTTCGGTATGATGGTCAAATACTCCGAAAATGTTCTCGGAATTTATTACCGAAGAAGAAATGTAGAAGGAGCATGGTCCGGAGGCCCTATGTATTATCTCCAGGACGGACTCGGATCTCTCAGGAGATGTAAAGGGCTTGGAAGATTCCTTGCGGTTATGTTTTGCGTTTTTACGATGCTTGCATCATTCGGCGTCGGAAATATGAGCCAGATCAACAAGATCACCATTAATGTTGAGGAAACATTTTTATCCGATGTTGATATGGGATATTTCTTAGGCTCATCAAATGTCAACTGGGGTATCGGGATAGTTCTCATGATATTAGCCGGTTTTATTATACTGGGCGGTTTCAGGAGACTTGCTGCGATCTCGGAAAGGATCATTCCTTTCATGTCCGTTATGTATATCATCGGATGCGCAGTGATAATTGTCATGAATTATGCGGCAGTGCCCGATGTTTTCCGTTCGATATTTAAATTCGCTCTTGGGCCTCAGGCTGCTGTCGGAGGAGTGGTCGGAAGTTCCGTTAAGCTTGCATTTAATACGATAAAAAGCGGATGCAAGAGAGGAGTCTTTTCAAACGAAGCTGGTCTTGGTTCTTCGGTTATGGCTCATGCAAACAGCTGTGCAAGGGAACCTGTAAGACAGGGAATGTGGGGAATTACCGAAGTTTTTCTTGATACTTTCATAATTTGCACCATGACTGCGATAGTGGTCTTAAGTTCAGGTGAGATCGATCTTTCGACCGGACTTGCCGCTGTCGGAACAAACGATGCGACTCTTGTGACCAGGGCTTTCGGAAGATGCCTTGGCGAAGCCGGAGAGTGGTTTGTTGTATTTTCAATCACGCTTTTTGCTTTTACAACGGTACTTGGATGGTCTTATTATGGAGGCAAAGTTACCGAATATCTCTTTGGAGTTAATGTGGCCAGGATCTACCGTTTTATATTTGTTGGTCTTATCGTGTTCGGAGCAGTACTTGAGTCACATTTTACCTGGGAGATATCGGATACTTTTAACGGTCTTATGATGATCCCCAATCTGATAGGATTGCTCACGCTGACCCCTATGGTTATCAGGATCACAAAAAACTATAAATTAAGAAAGATGAAGGGACAGGATGTAAGCCCGATCCTTTCATATGATCCGGATATCGAAAAAGATGCCATAAGGGCCGTTAAAAAGGGAATGGATTAATAATTCTTTTCGAAGAAGCCAAACTATTGTATAATTTACATTAAGAGGGAGTTAAAAATGCCTGACAACAAAAAGGTTCTTTTGATCGCATATCAGTTTTCTGTGGTAGTCAAAAGCATTGAGAATAAATTAAAAGAGCTGGGTTACACCGTAAATTCGCTTTCCGATAACATGGAATTGCTGAAAGGACTATTGGATGCATCGGATCTTGTTGTGATGTATCTTCCCAATGATGCGGGTGACGATTCCGAGAAGATAAGCGATATTTCCCTTATCTGTGACAGTGTTAAGGATGCCGGTATCAATATGATCTTTATCGGAGATCCCTCCTGTAAGGATACGCTTTCCAGGATCATTCCCAGGATAGAAGGCTTTGAGTGGGTCAACAGGCCTCTTGATATCGAGAAATTTGCACATACCGTTTCCAAGGCTATTGAGACAAGACCTGATATCTTTGCAAAAAAGAGGATCCTTCTCATAGATGACGATCCTTCATATGCCAAGATGATCAGGGAGTGGATAAAGGATTCCTACAGAGTTGATATCGTTACTGCCGGAATGCAGGCTATCAAATTTCTTCTGAAGGTCAAGGAGGATGAGCCTGTGGATCTGATCCTTCTTGATTATGAGATGCCCGTTGTTGACGGCCCCCAGGTTCTGCAGATGCTGAGACAGGACCCTGCTACAGCAGATATCCCGGTGGTTTTCCTTACGGGTATCGGTACCAAGGAAGCCGTGGCAAGAGTCATGGCCTTAAAGCCCAAGGGATACATACTCAAATCCACAACAAGGGAAAATCTTATGGTATTTCTCCACGAAAAACTTCATTGATTCCGTAAAGCATAAACTCTCGGCTGCGGCCGGGAGTTTTTTTGCGTTCATACCCCTAAATCTTGCCTGTTAAGTCTTTATTTATACAGTCATTTGAGATATAATATTTGTTGATTTTTTTGTGAAATAAATGCTGCAGGGGCAGCGGATAAAAGGAGAAATTTTATGGCATTACTTGATGATTGGAGAGAGCTTGCGTATAACGAGAATACCGACAGGGGAACTCTTCAGAGACTTTGGGATGATTATTTCAAAAAGGAAAAGGATATTTATGCCCAGCTCCTTAAGAATCCCGATGAAGAAGTAAAGGGAACGGTTAAAAAACTTGCCGATAAATACGGTATACAGCTTAATTATATGGTGGGATTCCTTGACGGCATCAATGATTCATTAAAGACCCCCAATCCCATCGAGGAGATGACAGAAGATACAGAGGTTTCACTTGCCTTCGACAAGGAACTTCTCTACAAAAACATGGTAGGTGCGGGAGCAGAGTGGCTTTACAACCTTCCTGAGTGGGAAGATATCTTCGATGAAGAGAAGAGGAAGCAGCTTTATCATGAGCAGAAGGCATCCGCTACCGTTAAGCGTGAGGAGAAGAAGGTTTATCCCAACGATCCCTGCCCCTGCGGAAGCGGTAAGAAATACAAGAAGTGCTGCGGAAAAGCCTGAAAGGCTGAAGATATGAACAACGAACAGAAAAAACTCAAACCCAAGGCTGCTTTATACGGCCTCATATGTGTGATCCTCGGGATCATCGATCTTGTAAATCCCGAGAAGATGCTTAACATCATTGCCTATGCACTTGGAATATCCGCTATTGTATGCGGCGCCATATATGTCGTCATATATCTTTTAAGGGATGTTAAGCTCAATCTTGAGAGCAATGACTTTTTGGGAGGACTGATCGGCATAGTGTCAGGTGTGGTTATACTGCTTAAATGGCGTGAGTTCATGTCCCTCCTTCCCGTAGTGCTTGGCGCGCTCATTGTCGTAAGCGGATGCATGAAGCTTCAGGACAGCATAGACTTAAGGAAACTGGATCATCCGGCTTTCGGATACATGTTGCTCCTTGCGGTTATTTTTATAATCTTCGGATCGATACTTGTCGCCAATCCCTTTAAGACAGAGGTGGTCCTTATGAAGGTTATCGGTGTTACCCTCATCATCACCGGGATTACCGATCTTTTCGTTTCGATATACTTTGACGCCCTGAAGAAAAAATACAGGGATGATATCGATACGACTTATGAGGAAGTTAAGTCTGACAGAGAAGATAAAAAAGAAGAGAAAAATTGATCTTTCATTTAATGCTATGTGCGGAAAGGCTCTGTAATGAAAAAACTTGAAGAATACGTAACAACTATCCCCGATTTCCCTGAGAAGGGAATAATGTTCAGGGATATCACATCAGTCCTTCAGGATGCTGACGGACTCAGACTTGCCATCGATACCATGCAGGACATGATAAAGGATCTTGATTTTGATGTGGTGGTCGGACCGGAATCCAGAGGTTTTATTTTTGGAATGCCCATTGCATATAATCTTCACAAGCCTTTTGTCCTTATCAGAAAAAAGGGTAAGCTTCCCAGGGAAACCGTTGAAAAGACTTATGATCTTGAGTACGGTACAGCCACCATCGAGATGCACAAGGATTCCATTAAGCCCGGTCAGAAGGTCCTTATCGTTGATGACCTTATCGCAACAGGCGGAACCACCAAGGCAATGATCGAGATGATCGAAGGACTTGGCGGAGAAGTGGTCGGAATAAGCGTTGTAATGGAACTTGCGGGTCTTAAGGGCAGGGACATGATCAAAGGATACAGACTCGATTCCTGCATCATCTATCCCGGAAAATAATAAATGATTGTCATTATCCCCGGCGCTTTGTGCCGGGGATAAAAATAAACATTAGCTTAACGGATTAAGAGTAAATGAAGAGTATCAATGACATAACTGATTGTGCCATCTCCGAAAGAAGCGGCATATGTCAAAATGTAGATTTTACGGATCCCGGGCTCCTTTATAAGGAGCTTTCTGCTAATGTTCTCAAATATCATCCAAGTGATGATATCACCATGATAGAGAAGGCTTTTAAACTGGCTGACCGTGCCCATGAGGGGCAGGTAAGGAAATCCGGAGAGCCCTATATCATTCATCCTTTAAATGTCGCCATTATCCTGTCCGAACTTGAGATGGACAAGGAAACCATCGCTGCCGGACTTCTTCATGATGTGCTTGAAGATACGGATGTTTCCGAGATGATGCTCAGACAGGAGTTTGGCGATGAAGTAACGCTTCTGGTTTCAGGAGTTACAAAGCTTGAAAAACTTCCTCTTACAAGGGTTGCCGGAACTTCCGATGAAAAGCTTGAGATCCAGGCTGAAAACCTTCGTAAGATGTTCTATGCCATGGCCCGTGATATCAGGGTCATACTCATAAAGCTCGCCGATCGTCTTCACAATATGCGCACTCTCCAGTACCAGCCCCCCGAGAGCCAGGTACGTATTGCCCGGGAGACTCTGGACATTTACTGTCCCATAGCCCAGAGACTGGGTATCAGCCGCATCAAGGTGGAGCTTGATGATCTTTCACTTAAATATCTCGAGCCCGAAGCATATAACGATCTGAAAAATGCTATCGCAGAAAAAAAGGCTGAGCGTGAGGCGTACATTGAATCAATTGCAAGGCAGGTCAAGGGCTACATCGACGAAGCCGGCATCAAATGCAAGGTAAACGGCAGGGTCAAGCACTTTTTCTCCATCTATAAAAAGATGAAGAACCAGAATAAGACCCTTGACCAGATATATGATCTTTTCGCCGTAAGGATCATAGTTGATACTGTCATGGACTGCTACGCGGCTCTGGGCGTTATCCATGAAAACTATAAGCCCATTCCCGGCAGGTTCAAGGACTATATCGCCATGCCCAAGGAGAATATGTACCAGTCCCTGCATACCACTCTTATAGGTCATGACGGTCAGCCCTTCGAGATACAGATCAGAACCTTTGAAATGCATAAGGCTGCAGAATACGGTATAGCAGCCCATTGGAAATACAAAGAAGTATCGGACGGTAAAAATCCGGATACGGGAGAAGAGGAAAAACTCACCTGGCTCAGGCAGATCCTTGAGTGGCAGCAGGATATGACTGACAATAAAGAGTTCATGAAACTGCTGAAAAACGATCTTGATCTGTTTTCGGATTCCGTATATTGTTTTACTCCCTCGGGAGAAGTAAAAAATCTTCCTTCCGGTTCATGCCCCATTGATTTTGCGTACGCGATCCATTCTGCCGTTGGAAACAGGATGGTGGGTGCAAGGGTAAACGGCAAGCTCGTTCCCATCGATTATAAGATCAAAAACGGCGACCGTATTGAGATAATCACCAGCGGAAACATAAAAGGACCCAGTGCCGACTGGCTCAATATCGTAAAAAGCACACAGGCCAAAAATAAGATCAACCAGTGGTTCAAGAGTATTACCAAGGACGATAATATTGCCAAGGGAAAGGAAATGCTCTTAAGCCATGCCAAGGCCCGGGGAATAGATATCTATTCCATCATGACGCCTGAGTATCAGCAGGATATTGCAAATAAATACTGCTATCAGGATTGGGATTCCGTCCTTGCCGCAGTGGGAAGAGGTGCTCTTAAGGAAGGACAGGTCCTTGGAAGACTTGAATTTCTGCATGAAAAGGATCATCCCACAATATTGTCCAATGAAGAGGTCATGGCCCAGGTTGCAGAGGCTAATCAGAATGCCTCTCTAAGACACAACCACTCCAATGAAGGCGGCATAGTCGTAAAGGGCATACACGATCTGTCAGTCAGATATTCAAAATGCTGTTCACCTGTTCCCGGTGATGAGATCGTAGGCTTTGTCACAAGAGGAAGAGGTATTTCCGTACACAGGACTGACTGCATCAATGTTCTTTCTCTTCCCGAAGATGAAAGGGCAAGGCTTATAGAAGCCACATGGGATCCCGAATCCCTTAAGTCAGGCTCCGGCAATTACGAAGTCGAGATCAGGATCTTCGCAGATGACAGAAGCGGTCTTCTTGCGGATATCACAAGGATCTTCACCGAGAAGAATATATCTTTGCTGGGAGTTAATACCCGCGTCAACAAACAGTCCGTTGCCACGATCCAGCTTACATTTGAGATCCACTCAAGAGAAGAGCTTGAAAGCATATCCGATAAGATCCGCTCCGTCCAGGGCGTTGTGGACATCGAGCGCGCCGGCGGCTGAGGACTACAGGTGGTTTAGAGACATTTCATAAGCCCGCTGCATACAGGGAGGAGAATTGAAGTGTATTGTATAAAATGCGGAAAAGAAAACGATGACAGTTCAAAATTCTGTAAGTATTGCGGAGCGACCATTATTACAACAAAAACCGAAACTCCGGTTTCAAATGAGCCCTCATTTTCCAATGAAAATCCAAGTAATAATAATTATTCGGCATCTTCCGATTCTTTGAATATCGGGAATTCAACTGATGCTGAAACAAAAAAAACAGGTTTTAAGCCTGTTATTATCTGTGCTGTAATAGTTTTGGTTCTTGCCGTTTTCGGCGCAGTTCTTTTTTCCATCATTTCAAATAAAAAAAACAGTGGAAACGTAAGCGCATCTGATGCCGAAACTATGGCCGGAACCGGCTCCGATAATTATGACGGAAACCCGGATACTCTTTTTACAAATCCCGATGAGGAACCTTTGTATTCACTTGACTGGCTCTCTGAGATCAACCTGGGAAGGGTTGATATTGAACCCGGTGAAAGGAATGCCGGTATCACATGGAGTGATAATGCGAGAAAAGAATTCCTTTCAGGTAATTTAAACCGTTATGAAACTGCATGGGCCCAGCTTTCCGATAAATCCACAGGGCACGTTGTAGATCTCTATTTTTACAAGGATCCCGATTCCGGAAAGATCGTAAAAGCGATACTTAATGAGTACGGAGAATCAGAAACTCTTCGAACGGTTTTTTATTATAATGACGGAAAGCCCGAACTTATCTGTAGAAATTCAGTTCCTTTTTCTTATGACAGCTATTCGGTAAAAGACGGTGCCGGTGAAAGGTATTATTTCAAGGATGATGTTCTTGCGGGATGGGGTACTGTGGATGATGATGAAAATCCCACAATGGAAATGCAGTTTATAAATCCCCGTAACTCTGATACAGACATTGCTTATTCGGACCTTAAGACTTCTCAGAAAAGAACTTATGATGATATCGAGAATGTTATGCTTAACAAGTCATATGCTGTTTATGACAGGCTGATGGAAGGCGGTTTCATTGGAAGCATAACAGGATGTGTAAGGGATACTGAAGGTAATCCTGTCCCTGATCTCAGAGTTGAATTACGACGGGCCTTAGATGGTGTTCTTCTTTATGCCGGCACTACCGGGGACTCGGGAAAATTTCATATTTTTGTAAATCTTGATGATACAGAAACCGCGCTTCTTGTATCAGGTGGTGATAAGTACAGGATAATAAGAGTGGGCGGTGTAAATCTGTTATCCGGAATGGTCACTGCTGATTATTCAGATCTTGTTCTTATCAATATTGATGTGCAGATTCATGAATATACCTTAAGCGTTGCCGATGCTTTCGACTGGAAAAATATTGCTTCCACGGATCCAATCATGAATAATGGCACAGGTGAAGATGGTACAGGAAATGCTGCGGGTAGTGCCACATTCTTAGGTGATGCGGATGTTGTTGTAAGAAACGGTGTATCGGTCAAGTCAGGTCAGAGCGTTTTTGAAGGAAAAACAGATAAAGACGGATTTATAAATCTTTCTCTTGCTCCCGGGAACTATACTGCTCAGGTTGAAAAGAGCGGATATGAGACGATGTATGTTACTCTCAACATAGGTACGGATATCTCATCACAAACTATATATATGGTCCCTGAATCAGGAAAGGACAAAACAACGGTTCTTCTTACCTGGGATGAAGGGGATACCGATCTTGACCTTGTGATAGCTGATGGCGACGGGAAATATATAGTATCTGATGCAGGCGATGAAGGTTCATCCGGTGGAAACTATGTTGCATCGGATAATGCATACGGTTGTGAGTATGCAGTTTTGAATACTTCAGGACTGGAAAATTACAGGGTATATGTAAGAAATTATACGGATTGCGAAGTCGGAAATTTTGCTTCCGTATCAATATTTAATATTCATGTTCATATTTATATTATTAATAACGGTATTCTTACCGAATACCATCTTCCTTCGGGCGATGGTGGTGTGCTTTGGGAGGTTGCCGAAATATCCGGTTCTAAAAATGTATCCTTATCGAGGGTTTACTCGGATATAGATCCTTCCGGATATTTTGCCGGTTCAAAGAACGGAAACATTGATGAGATAACTGAGTTGGCAAATGCAAATCTTGCTTTGTTTGAACGTTTGATAACTACCATAGACTGTCAAAGTTCCACTCTTGTATCTGAAAATGCAACACAGGCTATCATTGACGGTGATGTTAAGACTATCATTGAAAATCTCTACAATCTTAATTGTGACGGTAAGCAATCCGAAGCCAAATATTATCCGAGAGTTCCATCTTCCGTGAGAATATGGGATGAAACGGGAGATTATGAATATGTTTCATTTATTTCTTTATCCGATCTTGAAAATGATATACGTTCCATTCTCGGCAGGGATCCCGGTCTTTCATCCTACAATGGAATGATGTTTGCCGATTATAAGGGTGAAACCTGCATAAAAAATATAAATGCAGCAGTCGGTGGTCCGACTCAGGAATGGGATTATGTACATGACATTTCCGGAATAACCTATGCCGGAGGCGGTAAGTGGAATGTTGAATTAAATGTCTATGAAAAAGGCCCCGCATTTCCACCTCCTTGCTACGATATTCCTTTATGCACGGTCACATTTACCATTGTTCAAAACTCAGGAAGCAGCTATGGATTCAATGTTGTGGGATATAAAAAAGGTCCTTCTCTTGTTTCTGATATGTCATGGGTAAGTAAATATAAGAACTATCTTGATAAGGGGGATATTTATTCATACAACAACCGGTATGATGGCTGTTTCATTTACCTTGATGATGACAATATTCCCGAGATGGTGCTCAGAGAGGAGTTTGGCGAAGATACCTATGTATGCACGATAAAGAACGGTAAAGTTGTTGTGGCTTATTCTGCAACATGCGGTACCGCAAGTTCTAATAACGAACTAAAGTATCTTCCGGGAAAAGATCAGATCTTCAGAGACCATTTGTGCGGAAATAGAATTGCTGGTCCTTTTGATGAACAGTCCGTTGTTTTTAATGTTGTTAAAAATGCGGGAGTTCGTGAACCAGATATTAATATTATTTACGAATCATTTGAAGAGTGGGATTGTGATCATGAAGATCCGGTTCTTTTAAACAGCGGTGAAAACTCTTATGATGTTCCCGGGTATGATCCTGATGCACCCTGGGTGGATATTGAATTTAGCCTTATCTATTATAAGTGTTGAGGGAGTTGATTATCTAAAATATCATTATTTCAATCGAAAGAGTAATGATTGTGCTTATAAAAACCACAAAATTTTTTGATTTTATTCTGTTGGAAATTA
>CAMPAP010000127.1 GCA_946631935.1 uncultured Lachnospiraceae bacterium
GCTTATAAAGCGGAAGGACCAGGATGTTAACAAAGATACTCAGAGCGATGATGGTTGCAAAGGGCTTTCCGATAAAACGGTAGCTTATAAAAAATATCGTCTCAAAAAGTATCTCAAGAGGTCTGATTGTAAGATAATAAAGTATTTCTATAAACAACTCAGTAATTACCTATGTATTTCCAGTTATCTGCATTATAAGGAGTACCGGTGATGGCATACCAGTCAGCCGCATTGAACTTTGTTCCTTTATGCTCACGGGGATCCCATCCGTTAGCTATCATCACTTTCAGGTCGCCTTCTTCCTTCTCATGGCCGTCAAGCCTGTTGCCTGTGAAGGGATTGACAGGATCTTCAAGCACATCACCGCCTGCGGCAAATACGCATGCATCCGCATTTGTCATGAAATCCGAAGATACCTTAAAACCGTGCTCATCAAAATCCTTAACAAGAAGCATGGGAGCAAACCAGTCCGTTAAGATGCCGTCAAATGTAAAACCGTAGAACCAGCCCACACCGCCGCCATGGTCGGAAGTGATGATGATCCTGGTATTGTCATAGACGCCTTCTTTTTTCAGATACTCAAGCCACTCTCCTATCCTGAGGAGTCCTGCCATGTTCACGGAATAATAACCCACCCTGTACCTGGTATCCATATGCATGGTGACTCCGTTAATGGTATAAAACTCATCAAGATCATAAGCTGTATTATCCACATATTCACTGTAGGTATAATCCGGAAGCTGGAGAAGATTGGAATCATGGGTCTCCGCATTGTAGAACATCAGAAACTCACCCTTCTCGTTTTCATTTATATCCGTTATCTGTTCAAGATTATCAAGCACCGAATACCATCCGTAAAAATCAGGACTGTAGGTCTGTGTTGTTTTTGTATTTTCGTTTGAGACATGGTCCTTTTCATCCTCCAAGCCGAGGATCTGAATGGCATCTTTTTTGTTAAAGCTTACCCAGTCGTTTTCAAAGTTATAATCTCCGTCATCATACAAAAGCCCCTGTACAAAAAGAGGCATTGATTTCATGAAGCCGAAGTAATAGAAATTCCTTTTTCTCTTTTTCTCGGAGCTGTCACTGAATTCATCGGAAAGACCCACAAACTTCTTATTGGAGATATAAGCATTTATCCCGGGATAGTCATCATAAATGCTCAGATCGGGCTCTATATCATAACCGGCATAGGGGGGATCAAAAACCGTAACACCATAGCCTTCATTAAGAAATGCTACGGGAAGAACCTTTAAAGCCTCATTATGTTTATCTGAAAGAAGCTCATCATCCCTTGCATTCATGGCTTCGGGAGTATATTCATAACCGCCGAAAACAGGAGGAGCTCCGTGAAGTGTATCATCAGAAAAAGATACCGTGTCATGATAGAAAGTAAATCCGTCGTAAGTTTCCATAAGGTCCGGGCGTTCGTTAAGCATGTAGAGAACTTCAGGCCCCATGGCACGGTCAAGAAGGATCAGAACAACATTTTTTCCTGTTTTGGATAATCTGATCTCCGGCATTTTCGAATACGCATCGGAGGATTCATACTTTTTCACATAATCATCATACTGGGAACAGATACCTGTGATATTTATAACAGAAATACATATAAGAGCCGCACATCCGGCCATTGCAAGAACATTAATAATCTCAGCCTTTATCTTAAGTATGATGCCGAGAATGATGACGCAGCAAAGGATCAGCAGGATATTTATGATCATTTTCTTCGTCTCAAATACAGGATCCGTGTCATATTTTAAGTTTGCGGAGATCTTACCAAGGCCTGACCCCGACATCATATAGTTGCAAACACTGCATGCGCATGCCATGGCCATTACAACCGAAAAGATCTTTCTTACATGTGCGGGAGAAAAAAGAAAATATATCCCGATCCAGATCACGAAAAATCCGATTCCCAGAGATGTGGAATAAACAAGATATACAGAGGGGTTAAAGAAGTTGACGGTATTTACGAATTCCGTAGCCGATGATGACAGGACATTGGACGGAATGAAAAGCCCGGTCATCAGCGCCATGAGAAGCGCGCAGGCTATAAACAGACGGTCATACACCTTTGACTTATTTACTATCGGTGTATTTAGGATCTTCGCTTTTTTTCTGCTTTCGAACATCTTCTGCACCGCATTTTTACAAAGCGAGAAGATATTGTTGAAGGTCCAGTACATTACAAGTCCCGCAGGGGAATTATATAAAAGAACAAGGAAAACAAGCGCAGTGACATAAAGCTGCACTTTTTCTTTTTTCAGATGTCCCTTAGAATAAATGGTTCCCGATACGATATTGATGAGAGTCATCAAAATGGGAAGGACGTTTACGGGAAGTCCGTGAATACTGAACATGGCATCGGGAGCGCCAAGATCCTTTATAAGATAAAAAGGCTCCCTGCCGGGGAGGCTTAAAAGTATCGAGGGCATTCCCTTTATGAGTTCAAGCCCTGATAAAAATCTGTATGCAGAGATAAAGAAAGGGATCTGAAGAAGAAGGGATGATGCTCCCCTTAATGCATATACAGGCTTATAATCACAGATGCGGTAATAAGCCTGGGTCATCATGACCTTCTCATCACCCTTAAAGGTCTTTTTGATATGGGAAAGCATTCCCTCCATGGCCTTCTCACGCTCCCGCTGCTCTGCCTGCAGCTTGTCAGCGCGCTTATAAAGCGGAAGGACCAGGATGTTAACAAAGATACTCAGAGCGATGATGGTTGCAAAGGGCTTTCCGATAAAACGGTAGCTTATAAAAAATATCGTCTCAAAAAGTATCTCAAGAGGTCTGATTGTAAGATAATAAA
>CAMPAP010000128.1 GCA_946631935.1 uncultured Lachnospiraceae bacterium
CCCTCTGGAACCTTTATCTTTCTTGGAAGTTTTTCCATTTCCAGAGCCTTTTCAGGGATATATCTTTCCAGCATCTCATCCGTCATCCTGACAGGTTTAAACTCCTTAGTATCAAGAAGAGCCCACACAGAAAGGCATCTGACAATAATGTCATTTCCCATCTTTAATCCAAAAGCTCTTCTTCCTATGAATCCGGAAAAATCCACGGGATATGTGAAGACCTTAACATGATCACAAAGGGAAGGCATGAAATCTATCTCTGTCTGATAACTGTTAACAACCCAGAATATATTCCTGCTCCTGCAGTAATCAAGCCCCAGTCCCAGATCCTCGGACTGAAATGTGGAACAGTCCTGAAAAAGATTAATAAGTCCGGGGACAGTCAGTTTTTTATTTTCATCAACCTGTGAGTATCCGATCCTCACTTCATATTCATACATATCTATCGTCCGATATTCCTTATGCCGGCACCATTGCAAGCAGCATAATGATGATACCCATGATTATATAAAGGATCATTCCCACATTTACTATTATCGTTGAGAATCTCATTCCCTTGGGGATCATGATCCTTCCGGGATTCAGAACGACCCTCTTTCTTGCCAGAGTCACAATAAGGATTATAATGCCGCTGAGCGCACATCCCACAAGTATCACGATGTAAAGTGCAAGATATCCCAGACTTGCCGCATTGTTTTCCGCAAATTCAAGGATCCTGTCCGTATCGCCGCTCTGTACCACGTGCAGATATTCACTAAGATCGATATCTTTCATCACAATAAGAGGAAGAACTCCTCCCATAAAATTTATGCCTATATGATAAGCGATGGTGATGGCAAGCTTTCCTGTCTTAAGGTAAACATATGCAAAAAACATTCCAAGAGTAAATGTATATGCTCCCTGGGTCAGATTACCGTGGAATATGGCAAATACAAGGCCGGTCACCACCATGGTGATACCGTCGCCATAGACCTTAAGCCTGTCGCAGAGCATTTTTCTAAACAGAAGTTCCTCAACTATGGGGCCGATTATGGCTATAGCCAGAATGTTGACCAGGATACTCCCCGATGCCACCAGCTCCTGTGTATCGTTTGTTGCAGCCTGGGCGCCGGGAACAAGTGCCTCGATCACCGCCCCCAAAGTGGTTCCTATGATGTTGGAAACATAAACAAGACCATAGGCAACAAAAAAGCCTCCGATGATCTGTCCCGCATTCCATTTTGTGCCTTGAGGTTTGCCTGCGGGAAGTTTCTTCATGATAAGCAAAGCTATGGGAGCTCCCACAAGGTACATGGGTGCAAGAGCCAGAATGATCTTCGCTGCATAATTGTCCATGATATCAGGGTTTATCTGCCTCGCGACTAACGCAACTACAGCCTGAAGCACGCTTGTTACCATGAAAAATGTAAAATAAGAAAGTCCTACACGGCTGAAGAACTTTTTGTGAGGCTTTTTGTCAAACACGGGAACAAACATCTGCCCGTTCATGCCATAAGGTCCGTAATACGGTCCCGGCTGCATTCCCGGCTGAGGCTGGGCTCCGGGCTGCTGCGGCATTCCCGGCTGGTACTGCATTCCCGGCTGCATCCGGACTTCGGGCTGCTGTGGCTGCATCCCCGGCTGAGGCTGGGCTCCGGGTTGCTGCGGCATTCCCGGCTGAGGCTGGACTCCCGGCTGGAACTGTGGTCCGAACGACTGCTGAGAGTCATTATTTGGATAAGATCCGTTATTGCTTTGCATATTCTCTCCTCATACAAGAAAAGCCAAGGATTATGTCCTCGTCTTTCAGCAGGGCTACAAGGACTCGAACCTTGAAAATGACGGAGTCAGAGTCCTTTTCCGAAAACCCTGTGAAGTATTGAGTTTACACATTAGTTACACTTGATAATTTTTTGAGGTTACCTATATAGTTACCTATCGCAATCCAAACGCGTCCTCAACAATTCTATCCAGGTATTCCTTCTTGGAAAAATCGCTTCCATCTGCAAAATATGCATTATATGCAACAAGTGCAGTGCGAAGATATCCGGCATTCTTCTCAAACAGTACCCTGTTTAATGGGTAGCCGGCTTCATCAATAAACTGGCAGCAAAATGTGACGACTGTTCTGGTATTTCCTTCCCTAAATGGATGTACTTTCCATATCCGTGAAAGACACTCCGAAAACGAATGAGCCCTTTCCAGAGGATTCATTTTCTCCCAGACCATCTCTCTCATGTCCTTTAGCGCATGGCTTAAATCATCGGCTATATCAAACGGATCTGAGTATTCAATCGACATACCGCCCAAGACACCCTCTTCCTTATATATGGAAATAGTTCTGATCGATCCTGCCCACTCATACAGATCCTGAAAAATGACCTCATGCATTTTAAGCAGGTGCGGTGTATGATAATCTCCTTTTAGAGGATGAAGTGCTATATCCTTTAATCTGAGTGAAACATAATTGGCTTCAGCGCCTTCCAACGTATCCTGATCTCTGATATCAAGCTTGTTCTTTAAAACTGTTGAATCATCATACAGGTAAGGATCACGCATTCGCCGTCTCCTTCATTTTATATTTCTTGTCCAGATAGTTCTTTGCGTCTTCAAAGGTTATTTCGCCATTCTTTTCTTTTTCTATATATTTTTTGAAATCCTCTGTCGGTTCTAATCCATCAACCTTGATCATTCCAATGGCATAGTCCCATGCTTGTGAATTTGTCATGAATCAACCTCCTATCATCGTTATCTAATACTCCGCACTTATTATATTATACTCTCTTTGTTGAATATGCTTCAATATTGATTTGCATAGCATATACCTTCACATAAGAAACAGAGACAAGTCTTGTACTTGCCCCTGTCAGTCTAGTGCATATAATTATCACCATCACATGCTACATCCGTTTACAAGGCCCTATAACTGAATTGCTTACGAAAACCTCGCTGTTGATCTTAAGTCTTCCCTATCTATGCGCAAAGAGCCAACATCTCTTTTACCATTTGAATGCACAGGCATAGAAGATCGTATCTTGTAGTAATCCGGCAGCATATAATCCGGCAGTCTATCAGACAATATAGATGCTATTCGTTTTATCTTTTCCAAATTATCCGTATCTCCGTCTTTAAAGACAATATGAGCTACAAGTTTTCTTTTTCCTTCCTCTGTTATATCAATCACTTTGCACTGATTAACGCTCTCATCTTTAAATATCTCTTCCTCGATATCAAACAGATAAACAATCTCACCATTTTCTCTCCGGAAACTGTCTGTTGCACGTCCCAGGATAAAGACTTCCCCATCTTCATCCACATATCCGATATCTCCTGTGCGCCCCCATACTCTTCCTTCGGAATCTGTTTTGAAAAACTCCATGGTTGCCTCAGGATTCTTATAATATCCTTTCATATGTGCCGGAGAACACACACGTATCTCCCCGTGTTCACCATATTTAAGTTCTTCGTTAGTATCTATATTAAAAGCAGAAACTATTACATCATGTATCGGATATCCGGCTCCACAAGCCTTGCTTTTATACTCTACGGCATCGGATGTGCTGGTAACCGTTCCCCCTAATTCACACATTCCATATCCCTTAAAAATCCCCGTCGGACAACCATGGTCTCTAAGAAAACTATTTATAGTCTTCTCATCTTCTCCGGATACCTTCTCCCCACCGGTTATCGGACATTCCATAAAGGAGAAATCAACATCCTTTGTATATTTCGAACCAGCAGCATACAACCATAAACTTGTCGCAGTCAGAGTCATATTAGGTTTATACTTTACCAAATCCTTGGCAAACGACTCCTTACTGAACTTTGGCTCAGGAATAACCGTACATCCATTTAGCAACGGTATCATTATTGAAATGACGATACCTGTAGAAAACCATATCGGGATCATTTGTAAAAAAGTCTTCTGCCTTTCAACCGGATCAGGGGGCAGATTTCTGCAATAATTTGTTGCAAGAATACCCTCATTTGTCAACAGTATTCCCTTAGACGCACCGGTAGTCCCCGATGAATAAACCATAACCGTAGGCGTATCAGGTTCAAATGGGACATCAATCTTATCAATATATTTTTTCCCAATCGCCAAAAAATTGTTCCATACTATCACCTGTTGCGACATTCCAGCGCTGCCTGAAAGTATCCTGATGGCTTTACTTCTGTAATACAGTATTTTTGACAAAAAAACCGGGATAGACTTGGTAGCTGGAATTATTACAATATGCTTTATGCACGTCTCAGGAAGCGCCTCCTTAATAAATGAATACATTTCATCAAGAATAAATATCCATTCCGCATTCGTCTCATTTATTCGATCTACCATCTGTTCTTTTGTAAATAATGGATTGATGAAATTTGCAATAGCTCCAATACGGCTGCAAGCCAGCACCAAATAGATAGCTTCCGGAACTCCAACTGTACACAAGGTAACACAATCACCACGGTTCATTCCAATCTGCAAAAGTGATTTTGAACAATGATCAATGATATCAAACATTTTTGAAAAACTGATTTTGTTCCCAAAATAGTTGATCGCTATATCATTTGGGTAATCTATGTTTCGATCTACAATATTCTGATAAAGCGTGCATTTAGACGGGATATTTTGAACTTCACTAGATGAATAATATTTCGTCCATGGCTTATCAACAGACGGAAAACCTGTATTATTTCTCCCAGCTTGCATTGTTGCCATAATAACCTCTCATAAATATGATTCGTTATGCGTCTTGACATTCACTGAATGTCATTATCTTTCACATTCTATCAGAAAATACTTTTGATGACAATCAGTGAATGTCAGAGGTACGGGCATGTTTATCAACAAAACATCTGATGGAAGAAATAATTTATGTGGAAGAACTGTAGCTACGTACAGGATGGCTATGGGCATATCTCAACGCGAGCTCGCAGATCGGCTCCAGGTTGCCGGTTTGGATATAGACAAAAATGCCATCCAGCGAATTGAATGTGGTAAACGATTTGTTACTGATATTGAACTGGTAATTCTATCCCAGGTTCTTAACTGCAGCTTAAATGATCTGTTGAAAACTTTTCCTTGATTCAAACAGCTATCACTACTAATTCATCCTTGCAAGCAGGGCATCGGTATATACCGCCTGACGTGGACAATCTTCTCACCTCATTCTATCAGCTTGACGATGAATCCCGAAAAGAGATAGTGGAAACGATCAAATTCAAGCTTCAGTATCACAAGGATCCCGAACGCGCTGAACAGATCAAACAGATAAAGGGATGGTAACCCGGAATCGAAAAGTTACCTGTAAAGTAACCTATCGATCAGAAAAGTTACCTATTTTGACTCTTATTTCAGAAAAAACTTCCTGATTTTTACTGTCAGAATCAATCAGTAAAAGTCAGGAAGTTGTTTTTTACCAATCTCCGAAAATCGCATAAACACTGGCTTTGAAGCACAAAAAAGGAACCGGAAAACCGGTTCCTTTTCGCAGGGCTACAAGGACTCGAACCTTGAAAATGACGGAATCAGAATCCGCTGCCTTACCATTTGGCTATAGCCCTATGTGCGTTACAAAATGACATTATAAATAACTATTGTAAATTATGCAAGTATTTTTTTCATGATAAGCGGATGACGGTCACAGAACAGGTTTTCAAATGATTCTGATCGTACCTTAAAGACTCCCCCACCGGATATTAATCGGATGAAGATCCTTCCGCAGAAAGAAGATGCGATATGAACTGGCTTGCGGTTCTTCCCGATACACCGCCGTGATTCATCTCCCACCTGTCGCTTAGTAAAAGCAGCTCAGCTTCATCCATGACGATCCCGTGTCTTTGCGCAAGGACTTTTACTATATCATGGTAAAGCTGCCTGTCGGGCTTATAATAACCTATGGTAACTCCGAAACGGTTCACAAGCGACAGCTTCTCCTCCATGGTATCGGACCTGTGGATGTCGCCATTTTGTTCAACATCATCCCTGTCAGCCCACATCTCTCTTATCAGATGTCTCCTGTTGGATGTTGCATATATAAGAATGTTTTCGGGCTTTGTCTCAAGTCCGCCCTCTATTACCGCTTTCAGGAATTTGTATTCGGATTCATCCTCTTCAAAGGAAAGATCGTCCATATAGATGATGAACTTATAATTCCTGTTCTTTATCTGTGATATAAGCTGGCTTAAATTCCTGAACTGGTATTTATATATCTCGATCATGCGAAGTCCGCGATCGTAATATTCATTGACTATGGCCTTGATACTGGTGGATTTTCCGGTTCCGCTGTCACCGAAAAGGAGTACATTGTTAGCCTTCCTTCCCTTAACAAAAGCCTCGGTATTCTCTACAAGCTTCTGCTTCTGAAGTTCATATCCGTGAAGATCCGACAAAAGAACATGCTCCATATTTGCAACAGGTTTAAACTCAACACTTCCGTCAGGTTTTTCCGCAATACGGAATGCCTTATTAAGGCCGAACATCCCAACTCCGTAATCCCTGTAAAAACATGTTACTCTGGAAAAGAACCTGTCCACATTTTCTTCTCCGGCCAGCAGATCACTAAGATCCCTCACCTTCCGGCTCACGTTTCCGTTGTACATAAGAGCAGGTTTTTCGATGGCTTTATAATTCGTTATGCATGAAAAGACATCTGTTTCAAGAATGTCCTCCATCCATGAAAAGTCATAATGGAAAAGTTCGATAAAAGCGGCAAAATCGTTTTTGGCAAAATGATTTACGCTGCCTTCGCTTCCCCCGGTCTTCTCGGCAGTCAGGGTGAAAGGATTCTCAGCGGTCACAAGAAGATATGTCAGGTAATTCTGCCACAGATTTTTATCAAAGGCAAAGTCAGTCGAAAGTTCCAGGATCCTTTTTATCTGGACATACACCTCCGATGTAACTTCAGACAGTTCGTATTCACCGCTTCTCAAGGTCTTGCATACATGCGCAAGGCGCACCAGTATCTCGTCTTCGGGAAGTCCTCCGTATATCAGCAGTCTGGATATTATCCTGTCCATTAAAATCTCTCCTGGGGCTTTTGTGCCGGAATCTTTAGATCATCAAACTTCAAACATAAGATCTTCGTATGTGGGAACGGGCCAGAGCTTCTTGTCCACCATGGTTTCAAGTCTGTCAACAGGCGCTCTTAATGCAGCCATTGCGGGAACGATCTCATCCCTGTATTTTTCGGCTTTTTCAAGACCGTATTCCATCTTTTTTGCTTCAGCCACAAGCTTTTCAAGTGTCTCTGTAGCTTTCAGCGTCTCGGCAAGACCTTTTTGTACCTCTGTCAGGATCCTGAGTTCAGCCGAAAAATCAACACCGGTCTCCTTGAGAAGATTTACTGTCTTTGCCACATTCTTCTCATAACCAATCACAGCAGGCATATAAAGCTTTCTGGACATGCCGATCATGGCGGATGCCTCTATGTTGATGCTCTTTGTATATGTCTCGTATACGATCTCCTGTCTTGAAAAAAGCTCAGTCTTTGTATAGATCCCGAATCTTTCGAAAAGTCTGACAGCCTTGTCCGTTGTAAGGGCAGAAGCCGCTTCGACCATGGTCTTTATATTGGGCAGTCCGCGTCTTTCAGCTTCCTTTACCCAGCTTTCCGAGTATCCGTCTCCGGAAAAGATTATCCTTCTGTGCTCTGCAAGATACTGCTTTATTAGATCGTGTACCGCAATCTCAAGATTATCTGCTTTTTCAAGAATATCCGCAGCATCACAGAACGCCTCTGCCACCATGGTATTAATGGCGGTATTGGCATCTGCTATGGAATCTGAGCTTCCCACCATACGGAACTCGAATTTGTTTCCGGTAAAAGCAAAAGGCGATGTTCTGTTTCTGTCCGTTGCATCTTTTTCTATATCAGACAGAGTTGACACACCTGTCATAAGTTTTCCGCCGTGGATGGAGTGGTCCGCAGCACCTGTTTCCACAAGCTGTCTTACAACATCCTCAAGCTGCTCTCCCAAAAATACCGAGATAATTGCGGGAGGCGCTTCATCGGCACCGAGTCTGTGCTCATTACCGACATTTGCCGCACTCTGTCTGAGAAGATCGGCATGATCGTCAACAGCTTTGAGAATGCAGGCAAGAATCAGTAAAAACTGGACATTTGCTTCAGGTGTTTCACCGGGATCAAGAAGGTTTACTCCCGTATCCGTCGTCAGTGACCAGTTGTTGTGCTTACCTGATCCGTTTACGCCTTCATAAGGCTTTTCATTAAGAAGACAGTGAAGACCTCTGCGCTCCGCAACTTTTTTCATTGTCTCCATTACGATCTGGTTGTGATCATCCGCTATATTTGCGGTCTCATATATCGGCGCAAGCTCATGCTGTGAGGGTGCGGCTTCGTTATGCTGGGTCTTTGCCGTTACACCGAGCTTCCAGAGTTCAAGATTAAGATCCTTCATAAAGGCTCCGACTCTTTCCCTTATGGCTCCGAAATAATGGTCATCAAGTTCCTGTCCTTTAGGGGCAGGCGCACCGAAAAGAGTCCTTCCTGCAAAGACCATATCCGGCCTTTTCAGATATTTTCCCCTGTCCACCAGGAAATATTCCTGCTCGGGACCCACTGAGGGGGTTACCTTGGTGGATTTTGTATCGCCGAAAAGTCTTATTATCCTTAAGGACTGTTCAGATATTGCTTCCATGGAACGAAGAAGCGGTGTTTTCTTATCGAGTGCTTCTCCGGTGTATGAACAGAACGCTGTTGGTATACAAAGAATTACTCCCGTTGCATCTTCTTTAAGGAAAGCGGGAGATGTGATATCCCATACCGTGTATCCTCTTGCTTCAAAAGTAGCCCTGAGTCCTCCTGAAGGGAAGGAAGAAGCATCCGGCTCACCCTTTACAAGTTCTTTGCCGGAAAATTCCATTATCATTTTTCCGTCGGCATCGGGATGAGTAACGAATGAATCATGCTTTTCGGCGGTTATGCCGGTAAGAGGCTGGAACCAGTGCGTGTAGTGGGTCGCTCCGTTTTCGATGGCCCAGTCCTTCATTGCGCCCGCAACGATATCCGCTGACTTTCTGGACAGTTCTCCCCCACCCTGCATTACACCGTATACTTCGTTAAATACATTCTCGGGAAGCCTTTCCCTCATTCTGCCAAGCGTAAATACCTTGGATGCGAATATCTCCTCAATGTTGACGTTTTCCTTTTCGGTCATCAGGTTCTCCTTTGCTGCCACAGTTGCGACATTTTCAAATCGTGAAACAAATCCCTTCTAGTTTATACATTTCGGGCTTATTTATCAATATCTTCACCGCTTTCGGGGTCGCCGTTTTTTTCAGGATCATCGGCATCGTCTTCTTCATCCCGGACATAAAGTCTGTTTTCAAAATATTCCTTATTTGCCTCAAAATCCACTCCAAGAACGGCCATTCCGTCCCTGTTCTCGTTTTGCCATGAACCATCTATCGGAAGGGCCGCTCCTTCTCTTTCATATCTGAGCCAGAAGGGTGCCCTGACAACCAACGAATACACTTCGGCAAAAGTCATATTTGTGGTAAGATTCGGGCAGAGCCCGTCGATAAGTCCACCCATATTTGTAAGGACCGCCATGGGCATCTTTTTTATTATCTGCTCCATTACCTTACGCTGTCTTTCAGTCCTTCCGAAATCAGTTCCGACGTATCTGTTTCTCGAATATGCAAGTGCCTGGGGCCCGTTAAGATGGATCATGCCGCCCTCGACCTGAGTCAGATAATCATACCCGAATTCCCTGCCCATAAGCTCATTGTATTCATTAAGATATGCATCGACCCATATGACCTCTTCTCCCGTAAGTTCAAGGTCGATACCTCCTACCGCATCCACAACATTTGCGAATGCTTCGAAATTAACAAGCATGTATTTACTGACATGGATGTCAAAATTCTTTTCTATGGTTTCCATCAAAAGCGCCGGGCCGCCGAAGGAATAAGCCGCATTAAGTCTGTTTGATCCATAGCCCGGTATTTCAACATATACATCCCTGAGGATGGAAGTCATCAGGATCCTTCCGGTCTTTTTGGAAACGGATACGAGTATCATCGCATCGCTTCTGCCGTCTTCCCCTCCAAGTCTGGAATCATTTCCGATCAAAAGGATATTCGTAACGCCTTTTGAAGTGAGGGCATCTTCCCCGACACTTACCTCTTCATATTTCATCAGGCTGTAAGCTCTTTTTGTGATCACAAATTCCAACACCGAAATGACGGAGGTGATCAGAAAGACAATAATAAAGAGTCTCTTGAAAAATGTCTTTACCGGGCTTTTCTTCGGTTCATCTTTACCCCGGCGTGCATTTCTTTTATCCCGTTCATTCCTTTTGTCACGTACGTCTCTTTCCCTCCGGGCATCCCTCTCAGGACGCAGGTTTCTTCCCGGGCGCTCATCCATTACGGGGCGCGCACTTCTTCCGGAGCGTTCATCCCCTGCAGGGCGCGCACTTCTTCCGGGGCGTTCATCCCTTGCAGGACGCGCGCTTCTTCCTGAGCGTTCATCCCTTGCAGGGCGCGCGTTTCTTACAGGGCGATCATTCCTTCCCGGGCGCGCATCTCTTACAGGCCTTGCATTTCTCACTCTTTCGGGACTGCGGGCAGAATCGAAATCGGTATAATCCTCGTAGTCATCATAACCATCGTCTTCATAGTCTCTTTCGTTATATCTGACAACGCCGTCATATTCATGGGTCCTTGTACGTCTGCCGGGAGTGCCTACATCCCTTCTGCCGTATGAATCCCTTCCCGGATTTCTGCCGCCGTTTCCTGGTCTGTTGATATTTCCGCTACTCATAATCTGTCTGTTTTTCTTCCTTCCGTGATCATACGCATTACATCGCCTTCCTCAGGCATAAGATCCGGAGAATCCGTCTCAAGGATTGCCTTTATCATCATGCTTGCATGAGGGCAGCTGTCCATCTGTCTGCCTTCCGGATCGTACATCCTGACAGCTCTCGCCTTCAGGTTTCTTCCGTCAGGCTTCATGATCTCAAATTCCTCACCTACGGAAAATTTATTTTTCTGCATGAATGTGACGTATGTGTCACCTTCTGATTTCTCAACCTTTTCTATGCTTCCAAGATATATCGCCCTGCTCTCATACGTGGTTCCGTCATATATCTGGCCGCCTTCAGAAGGGTTTCCGTAGAAAAAGCCCGTGCCGTATGGCCTGAATGTGGTCATGGAAATCTGGTCCAGATATACAGGCTTTCTTTCCTCATATTTTTCCGGCGATTCAAAATAATCGTCGATGGCACATCTGTATGACCTTGCAACAGATGCCACATAAAGAGGGTTCTTCATCCTGCCCTCAACCTTCAGAGAATCTATACCCGCATTTATCATATCCGGAAGATGATCTATCATGCACAAATCCTTTGAACTGAAGATAAATGTTCCTCTTTCACTCTCCTCCACCGGCATGTACTCCCCGGGCCTTGACTCTTCCACTACATGGTATTTCCACCTGCAGGGATGGGTGCATTCGCCCCTGTTGGAATCCCTGCCCGTCATATATGACGACAAAAGACACCTTCCTGAATAAGAGATACACATGGCACCATGGACAAATGCCTCGATCTCCATGTCATCCGGAATATTTTCCCTGATCTGTCTGATCTCTTCAAGGCTCAGTTCTCTTCCGACAACTATTCTGCCTGCCCCCTGCGCATGCCAGAATCTGCAGGTTGCATAATTGGTATTGTTGGCCTGGGTGGAAATATGGATATTACAGTCCGGCCATTTATCTTTACATATTTCAAACATTCCCGGATCTGCGATAAGTATCCCGTCAGGTCTGTTCTCCATATCCCTGAGACGGGAAAAATACTCTCCTGCCTCATCAAGGTCTTTGTTGTGAGCAATTATATTGGCGGTAACATAGACCTTCACCCCTGCTTTGTGGGCCTTTGCAATGCTTTGTTCCATCTCTTCAAAGGAAAAATTCCTGGCCTTTGCTCTAAGAGAAAATGCCTCACCGCCCATATATACGGCATCAGCGCCGTAGCGGAGTGCGGCATCTAAAGTATCCGGCCCTCCCGCAGGAAGGAGAAGTTCTGGTTTTTTTATGCTTACTTTGCTCATATTCTGACCATATCTTTCCTGTGTTACCATTTTTTGCTGATCATCTTACATACGTCATCACTTTTTTATGCTGACCGTTACTCCGTCCGCCATGGGAAGTATCACGCTTTCCAGTCTTTCATCGGTGGAGATGGCGCTCAGATACTCTCTCATCCTCTCATAAATGGTCCTGTCTCTCCTGCGGACCGCCGTCCTGGGTTCTATGATGTCCCCGTCCTGGAGCACATTGTCGGATACGAGCATTCCTCCCGGTCTGAGCACTCTTATTATCTCAGGCAAAAGAACTATGTACTGTCCCTTGGCCGCATCTAAAAAGACAAAATCATACCCGGCACTTTCAAGATTTTTTATCTCCTCTGCAGCGTCTGCGGCAAGGAGTCTGATCTTTCCAAATTCATCATTGTTTTCAGGGGTTTTTGCATCAGGCGCTGCGTACTTGCGAAAATTCTCCCTGGCCTTTTCAAGTCTCGGCTCATAGTTTTCAATGGTGGTTATGCCGGCAGCCCTGTTATACTCATGCATAAGAAGTGCTGAAAAACCCACAGCCGTGCCTATCTCAAGGATTTTTTCAGGTTTTTCTTTCTTCATCAAAAATCTAAGGAGCATCTGCACCGACGGACGTACAATGGGTATATCATTTTGAAGAGCATCATTTTTTACATCCTCCAGATATCCTTCAAGAGGCTTTGATACAAGCTCTATGTATTTTTCCGTCCTTGCAGTTTTCATCTCAGTCATCATAAAGGGCGCCCGAAACGGACGCCCCCTTTTTCTCAAAAACCTTCCTGCGAGTTACCGGCTGCCGGACTGCCGGCATCCCCGCCCGTTTCCGGCTCCGTATTTCCTTCCATTTCATCCGGAATGTTCATATCCATGCTCTCACCGGCTTCGGAGCTTTCACTGTTTTCAAGCAAAACCTCCTGACCTTTTTCCTCCAGTTCCTTAGCCTGGGTCACAGATGCGATCTGTGCGAACATCTCTTCGGCTGTCTGTTCGGTACTGAATGTATAGGTCCCGCCCTTTACATCCTCCCTGTACTCCGATGCGTAATACTGAAGGGCAAATAATATGGCATCCCTTGACAGACCCTTGGATTCAAAAAGTTCTCCAAGTTCCTTAGCGTTAAAATCAACCGGGATCTCAACCTCCACTTCATGGCCGTACCCTTTCGGCGCAAGAGCATCTTCCGTAAAGACCCTGTACCCCAGGTCATAACACCTTGTTGCACCCTTTACCATAAAGTAGATCACTATGACCCAGATCAGCACCCTGAAAACCATATCAAGCACTGACAGGGATAATATCAATGTTTTCTTCTTGTTCATTGCCTTTTATTCGAAATCCAGAGATTCCGTGATACTGTAAGTAAGATTCTGCACCAGCCTGCAAAGCGCCAGCTCAGCATCAAAAAACGCATCCGCTGCAGGTTCTTCGGACCTGAAGGTCACCATTTCGCTCCGAAGCTTTTCATATTCCGCAAGATCTATCTCTTCAGACTTCTGTAAATTATAATTCCTCTTTCTGAAATCATCAACCCTGAGCTTAAGGGAAGGATCTTTTTTCACTTCCTCCAAAGTCCTGCGGTATTCATGGTATATATCAGTTCCTTTAAGAGCTGCGATAAAGGAATCGAGAGCTTCATCCATCCTGTCCATGTATGCTCCTTATACCTCTTCGATTATGGGAAGGATCATGGGCTTTCTCTTGAGATTCTTCCACACAAAATCACTTATTGCGTCCCTGACTGCGGTTTTGATGCCGTTCCAGTCCGAACCGTTATCCAGGCTTTTTTCGGCTGCATTTCTTGCAAGCTCGGTAGCTTCACCGATAAGGTCCTCGGATTCCTTGACATATACAAATCCCCTGGTCACTATATCGGGTCCCGCAACCAGTACGCCATCTGATGTAATGCTCATGCAGACTATGATGATGCCGTCAGCGGCAAGCCTCTGTCTGTCCCTGAGCACCACATTTCCGACATCTCCGACGCCGGAACCGTCAACAAGTATATCTCCCACGGGAACTGTTCCCGTAACCTCGGCACTGTCTTTTGTAAGTTCAAGCACATCTCCGCTGTTTAAGATCTTTATATGATCCTTGGCTATGCCCAGTTCCGCAGCAATGGCGGCATGTGCCTTCAGATGCTTATACTCTCCGTGAACCGGAACTGAAAACTTCGGCTGCACAAGTGAATATATGAGCTTGATCTCTTCCTGACACGCATGTCCGGAAACATGCACATCCTGGAATACAACATTTGCGCCCTTTTGAAGCAACTGGTTGATTATCCTCGTTACAGGTTTTTCGTTTCCGGGAATGGGATGTGATGAGAAAATGACCATATCACCGGCACCGATGGTGATCTTTTTATGGGTTCCGTCAGCCATCCTCGAAAGAGCCGCCATACTCTCTCCCTGGCTTCCGGTGGTGATAATGACCTGTTTGTCGGGAGCTATATCCTTCATGTCATCAAGACTTACAAGGGTATTCTCCGGGATCACGATCCTCTCAAGACGCTGGGCAGTGTCAATGATATTGACCATACTCCTGCCTTCCACGGCAACTTTTCTTCCTGCCCTGCAGGCGCTGTTGATTATCTGCTGGACTCTGTCTACATTGGAAGCAAAGGTCGCGACAAAGATCCTTGAATTCTTATTCTCCGAGAAAAGATTGTCGAAGATCGGTGCAAGGGTTTTTTCGGAAGGGGTAAATCCCGGTCTGTCCGCATTGGTGGAGTCACACAAAAGCGCAAGCACACCTTTTTTTCCTATCTCCGCAAACCTCTGAAGATCTATGGCATCACCATATACCGGAGTGTAATCAACCTTAAAATCACCGGTGTGCACAACGCACCCGACAGGTGAATATATGGCAAGTGCAGCCGCATCAACGATGCTGTGATTGGTACGTATGAATTCTATCCTGAAGGCACCCAGATTTATGGACTGTCCGAAGGTTATCACCTTGCGTCTTACAGTCTCCATGAGGCTGACGCCTGCTGCCGAATGCTCTTTGTCGTACTCTTCAAGCTTATGCTCTATAAGTCCCATGGTAAGATTCGTCGCATAAACCGGCGCACTGACCTGGGCCAGAACATAGGCGATAGAACCTATATGATCCTCATGTCCGTGGGTTATAACAAACCCCTTAAGCTTTTCGTAATTATCCCTGATATATGTAACATCCGGGATGACAAGGTCAATACCGTACATATCGTCCTGCGGAAAAGCAAGCCCGCAGTCCACGACGATAATACTGTCTTCATATTCGAAGGCAGTGATGTTCATTCCGATCTGTTCAAGGCCGCCAAGAGGTATTATCCTGAGCGGTGAAGCCGGAACATCATTGTTATTATTACTCAATTATCTTTCCTTTCATTTTCCAAGGAAAAAATATCAAACCGTCCTTATGAATCGTCTCTTTCCAGAGAAACATCATCAAGCAGATCCTCAAAGACAGGTGCCAAAGCGTCGAGCTCTTCGTCGTCAGATACGATAACATATCTGCTCTCCTCTTCGCTGTCATCCGACACATCCTTGAGAATAAGAGCCTCTCCGTCGCCTTCTTCAAAATCGGTGACCAGGATATAGTTGTATCCGCCGAGCCTGGTCTGTTCAAGCACGAAGAATTCAACGGGGTCCGCTCCGTCGGGTTTAAAGATTATTTTTTCCAGTTTTCTTTCTTCATTGTTTTCCATATTTTTCTCTATTCATGTAGCTGTCCAGAATAAGCTGTGCAGCTATCATATCAACATATTTTTTGTGTTCGCTTTTTGGAATGCCCCTCTCATCCATTATCTCATCGGCTTCCACTGTGGTGAGAGTCTCATCTTCCATTATCACTTCAAGTCCTGTCCTTCGCCTGAGCCCCTCGGCAAATTCCGATGTAAGCTGCGCCCTTTCACCGGCCTCCCCGGAAGGCATCAGGGGATTTCCGAGGATTATCATCCCAACATCCTTTTCCCTTATGATCTCCTCGATCCTGGCATAAGTTCTCCTGAGCTTGGAAGGATGCTCACGCCTTATTATCTCAAGAGGCTGCGCTGCAAGAAAAAGCGGGTCGCTGAGGGCAACACCTACCGTCTTCGACCCGAAATCCAGACCCATTAATCTTTTTCCGTTTGTCTCCATCCGTAAAACAATCCCCGGATCAGTTCCAGCCCTTACTTGCGATATACTCGGTAAGAAGCTCCTCTACAAGCTCATCACGCTCTACTTTCATGACCTGGCTTCTTGCACCATTATGGCTGGGGATATATGTAGGGTCACCGCTCATGATGTATCCGACGATCTGGTTGACGGGATTGTATCCCTTTTCCTGAAGAGCCGCATATACTTCTTCAAGAACGGAAGCCGCTCCCGAATCCTCCATGGGCACCTCGAAAAACTGAGTATGTGAATTGTCTCTGGCCATCAGATCACCTCCTGCAGCATATGCTTACAATCTATAAAATTTTACCTTAATATAAGGCAAAATTCAAGTGGTCCGATGCTCCGGTGGTTCAAAAATAGCGTGAATCATTTAATTTGAATTGCCAACATCAGGTATCGCTGTTAAAATAATATCCCGACAGTCTGCAAGTCCACGCTGTCATTCATTTAACGCGCACACGCCTTGCGGCTTCGGTTCTCGCACGTAACGGTACTAAACTCATACTCACTTTGTTCGTATTCGTTAAGTACCGACGGCTCGAAAGAGTGCGCTTATAAATAAATGACATCATGGCCTTGCGCTTGAAGCATTTTCAAGAAAGAAGCAGTACAACGACATGAACAAAAAACTATTTAACACATTTTTGATCAAATACGCGGAGATCGGCATCAAAGGCAACAACAGATATCTGTTTGAGGATGCTCTGGTTTCACATATAGCCGCCGCAATGAAGACTCTTCCCGGGCACTACACTGTCCGCAAGACTCCCGGAAGGATCTATCTTGAATGCGAGGATTCAAAGGACGGCGGAGTCTACGATTATGACAAGGTCGTTAACGCCCTTACCCATATTTTCGGAATAGTCCACATCTGTCCCGTTGTGGTGACAGAGGATGAAGGCCAGGAAAAGCTCCGGGAAAAAGTGGTGGATTACTGGGGAAGCATGTACGGAGACGAATATTCCTGCACCTTCAAAGTCTTCTGCCGAAGAGGCCGCAAAAACTATCCCCTTAACTCAATGGAAGTCGATGCAGACCTCGGAGAAGCATTGCTTGACGCATTTCCTTCTCTTAAAGTCGATGTCAGAACTCCCGATAAATTCGTAAATGTTGAGATAAGGGACCATATCTACATCTATACCGAGAACATCGACGGTCCCGGCGGAATGCCCGTGGGAACAGGCGGCAGGGGAATGCTGCTTTTGTCAGGGGGGATCGACTCTCCCGTGGCCGGCTATATGGTTTCAAAAAGAGGCGTATCCATCGATGCCGTATACTTTAATGCACCTCCCTACACATCGGAGAGGGCAAAGCAGAAGGTCATCGATCTTGCAAGGATCATATCCGCCTACACGGGTCCCATCAATCTGCACATCATCAATTTCACGGACATCCAGCTCGCCATCTACGAAAAATGTCCTCATGACGAGCTTACAATAATCATGCGTCGCTTCATGATGAGGATCGCAGAGCATCTTGCCTATGAAAACGGCTGTCACGGTCTCATAACCGGCGAAAGCCTGGGCCAGGTTGCTTCCCAGACCTTCTCATCCCTTGTATCCACCAATGAAGTATGTACTCTGCCGGTCCTTCGTCCCCTCATTGCTTTCGACAAGCAGGATATCGTCGAAATATCGGAAAAGATCGGCACTTATGAGACATCCATTCTTCCATACGAGGACTGCTGCACCATCTTTGTTGCAAAGCACCCGGTGACAAACCCCAGCGTTCATGTGATCAGAAAGCATGAAACAAACCTTGACGATGTCATAGAGGATCTTCTTGCAAAGGCATACGAGACGGACGAAGTGATCCATATAGGATAAAAAAAGACCGAAGGCTTAGATTCCTTCGGTCCTTTCTGATGTTAAACAACGAGATTTATTTATACCTGATAAGCCTTAAGAACCTCGAGCACATCCTCAGCTCCGCCCTCGGTATGGATGTTGAGGTCGATGGGCTTGGAAAGATCAAGGCTGAAGATACCCATGATGGACTTAGCATCGATTACGTATCTTCCTGATACAAGATCAAAATCATATTCAAACTTAGTGATGTCATTAACAAAGCTCTTTACCTTGTCAATTGAATTAAGAGAAATCTTTACTGTTTTCATTTGAGTTACCTCCTTATATTTCCCCGTTAACTTACGCTTTTTCTCGTTGTTACGGTGTAATAGTAAAATACCGTAAACCGATTGTCAAGGCAAACAGCCGATAAAACAAAACGAAATCTTGGGGTGAAAAACCTTGAAAACTATCGCATTCCACAATTTAGGATGTAAGGTCAACGCATATGAGACGGAAATAATGATACAAAACGCACAATTAGCAGGGTATGAAATTGTGCAATTTTCACAGATTTCCGACGTCTATGTTGTAAATACTTGCACCGTTACAAATATTGCCGACAGAAAAAGCAGGCAGATGCTCCATCGCGCCAAAAAGCTGAATCCCTCTGCTGTCGTAGTAGCCGTAGGATGCTATGTCCAGACGGGAGCAGAGTCTCTTATGAAGGATCCTCTTGTTGACATCTGCATAGGCAATAACCATAAAAGCAAGCTGATACCCATAATTGAAAGGTATATACGCGATAGAAGCGGAAAGCTCTCCGTTATAGACGATCTCGGCCTTCCGACATCATATGAGGATATGGCTCTTTCGCAGATGTCTGACAGAGTACGGACCTTCGTAAAGATACAGGACGGCTGCAACCAGTTCTGCTCATACTGTGCAATCCCCCTGGCAAGAGGAAGGGTCAGGAGCCGCCAAAGTTCAGAGATAATCTCCGAGATAAAAGATCTTGTAAAAAAAGGCTGTATGGAGATAGTCCTTACAGGTATCCACGTAGGATCCTACGGCATAGATCTTGACGAAAGCGGCAGTACATCAGGAGACTATGGCGGAAGGTCAAAACTCATCGATCTTGTGGAAGAAATATGTGCCATACCCGGTCTTAAAAGGCTTAGATTAAGTTCTGTGGAACCCCGCATCATAACTGATGATAATGCAAGGAGACTTGCCGCTCTTCCGCAGCTTTGCCCCCATTTCCATCTGTCTCTTCAAAGCGGATGCGACGAGACCTTAAAAAGAATGAACAGGCATTATACCACGGAGGAATACCTCAAAAGCGTCGGATACCTGAGAAAATATTTTGACGATCCCGCCATCACAACGGATGTCATCGCAGGTTTTCCCGGAGAGACCGACGAGGAATTCAATATGACCCTTGATTTTGTCCGCAAAGCGGGATTTGCGGATATGCATATCTTTAAGTTTTCTCCCAGAAAAAATACAAAAGCCGCCTCCATGGACGGCCAGGTTTTAGAAGAGATCAAAAATATACGCAGTGAAAAACTTATAGATACAGCCCTTGAGATGAACGCGTCATACAAAAAAAGACATATCGGGAGGGTTGAAGAAATCCTCATAGAAGAAGGATCCGTTATCCTGGGAAAAAAATATATGATAGGTCATACCCCGGATTATATCATGACAGCCGTGTCATGTGACCAGAACATTCATACAGATTCTTCAGACCATTCGACCGGTTCGGGCCATTCAGTCCTTTCTGACCGTTCAACCGATTCGGGCAACTCAGGTACTTCAACCTCTTCAAACATTTCCCTTCCGGGAAGCATCGTAAAATGCAGGTTGGATGGCATGCTCACCGATGAAGTGATGAGTGCTTCTTTTGTATGACAAGACAGTAAGATGATCTTATCTTCTTGTAAACCTGCGCAGTGCCGGTATCAGCTCGCCAAGCGCATTAAGAGTATTGTCCATATCTTCCTTTGTGGTAAACACGGACATGGACAAACGTATGGTGGATTCAAGGAGGTTCCTGTCAAGGCCGATAGCCGTCAGTGTTGCAGAGGGTGTTCTTTTATGCGTTGAACATGCACTTCCCGCAGATACATATATTCCCCTGTCTTCAAGAGCATGCAGCAGCACCTCCGCCCTTACATCCTTTACCGATAAGGAAATGATATGGGGCGCTGTTTCCCTTATGGCATCGGTCCCACCGGCAGTAAGTCCGTTCACGCTTACACCATCTATTTGGGATGATTTTTCGATAAAATACTTCTTAAGTTCGTATAGCCTTGTGACATCCTCGTCATATTTTTCATAAAGCATTTTTGCGGCAAGTGCCATTCCGGCAATTCCCGGTACATTCTCGGTGCCGGATCTTAAGCCCTTTTGCTGTCCCCCTCCGTAAACGGTGGGAACAAGTCTTACATCATCTCCAACATACAAAACTCCGCAGCCCTTGGGACCGTGGATCTTATGGGAACTGATGCTCATCAGATCTATTCCCGTCTTTGAAGGAAGGATCCTTGCCTTTCCGAAGCCCTGGACCGCATCAACATGAAAATAACAGTCCTTACACTTGTTTTTGATGATCTTTGCGGCTTCTTCAACAGGTTGAAGGGATCCTATCTCATTATTGGTATGCATTACGGAGACCAGGATCGTATCTTCAGTCAGGGCATTTTCAAGCTCTTCAAGGGATATCCTGCCGCTTTTGTCAGTTCCCAGATACGTGACTTCAAACCCCTCTTTTTCAAGATACTTCATCGTACCCGTAACCGCGGGATGCTCTATCGCAGTTGTTACGATCTTTTTTCCTCTTCTTTCAAAAGCTCTTGCGGCTCCTATAAGAGCCATATTATCCGATTCAGTTCCGCCGGAAGTATAATAGATATTTTTTTCGCTGCATCCCAGAATATTGGAAAAGATCCCTGATGCCTCGCGAAGGTATTTTTCCGCTTTAACGCCCATATGGTGCATGCTTGAAGGGTTTCCGTAATCAGAAGTCATCACCCTGCACATATAAGAAGCTGCTTCATCAAACACCCTTGTTGTTGCCGAATTATCAAGATATATCTCTTTCATTTATCCACCCTGTATCTTCAGCCTCTGCCGTCAAATTCATATACAAACCAACCAAGAACGGTCATTGCCGCAGTCTCTGTCCTGAGGATCCTTTTGCCCAGAGTTATCGGTACAAAGCCGGAACCCGAGGCCTGCTCTACTTCAGATCTGTCAAACCCTCCTTCAGGGCCTATAAAAATAGCGACAGAGCTGTCAGGTTTAATGCTTCGGATGATCTCTCTCGTGCGGTCCATCCCCTCCGATAATTCGTAGGGCATAAGCTTTATGTCTGTATTTTCAGCATCCCGGAGCATCTCATCAAGATCCATCACGGGGCCTATCTGAGGAATTATCCCGCGCTGACTCTGTTCGGAAGCCCCCTTTGCAATAAGCTGCCATCTTTCATATTTTGAAGCTGCTTTTTTATCGTCGAGCTTTACTATGCATCTGCTTGTCCTGACAGGTACGATCCTGACTGCTCCCAGTTCAGTGCATTTTTGTATTACGGTTTCCATTTTGTCCCCTTTAGGGAGCGCCTGATATACCGTTATCCTCACCGGAAGTTCGGTATCGTCCTCTTTCACAAATCTGATCTCACAGATCACTTCGGAATCTGTAAGCGAGATGATCCCACATCTGTATTCCTTCTTAACACCCTCACATCTGACACTTATTTCCTCTCCGGGTTTCATCCTGAGTACATTTTTGATGTGATTGTGATCGTCTCCCGTGATGATGACGCTGTTATCTGCTGTATTAATTTGGGATGCTTCTACAAAAATCTGTGTCATTTTATTCCAACAACAGAGCTCCACTCGCCCTGTCTGTTTATCGCCTTTACTTTTAATCCGCACTTTTTCATGGCATCCTTAACAAGATCTTCCTTCTCACTCAGGATACCGCTTGTGATATACACGCCGCCCTCCTTCAGCATTTCACATGCCGTGGGAGTAATGCCGACCAACACCTCTGCAAGAATATTTGCGACAACAATGTCATAACTTCCCACTCCGGCCTTTTCCTTAAGTGACTCATCCGTCACAATATTTCCTATTTCCATTTCAAATGCTTTTGGGTCGATACCGTTGTTTTTTATGTTTTCTTCAACGGCAGGAAGCGCACAGGGATCAAGATCCGTTCCGAATGCCCTGCCTGCCCCGAACATTAAAGCCAGTATTGCAAGGATGCCGCTTCCCGTTCCTATATCAAGGATCCTTGCATCCTTTTTCATGAACTTCCTGATATTTCTGATGCAGAGCTGTGTGGTATCATGCATCCCGGTTCCGAAGGCCGTTCCCGGGTCTATATGAAGTATGTATCTGTGGTCATCCCCTTCTGGGATCTCTTCCCATGTAGGAATGACAAGGATGTCATCTACCTCGAAAGATTTAAAAAAATTCTTCCAGTTATTGAGCCAGTCGATATCTTCAGTTTCCGTTACTTCAACTGTGCCGTCCCCGATATCCATATATGAACGGATGTCTTCAAGAACTTCATTTACGGCTGAAAGAACCTCATCCCTTGTCTTTTTTTCTATATTCCCGGTTGTATTTGCGGCACCTATGGTCATGGTCCCCTCGGCAGGTTCTCCGCCCACTATCAGCATCCCCTCATCATCGCATTCCACAAAGAAATTCAGATATGCGGTTCCGTCATCAGGACCCGTTTCCGGAAGAATGTCCACAAACATCTGCTCCTTATCAAGCGGAGAAAGAGGCACATTATCTTCGATCTGTGCCCCTTCAAGTCCTATGTCATAAAGATCCGATATTATGATATCTTCAGCTTCCGTATTTGTTTTTATCCTGAATCTTACCCACTTCATGTTACCTTCCCCGCATACAATCCATATAATCCTGCTGCCTTACAGCCTTGATCGATCACCCTTCAGATCAGACGCATTTTCGCATCTTTCACGAGTTGCATCCGTCACGGAAGCTCACTTTGCTTTCAGGCTCCACGGACGAAACTATAAATGCATTTGATCCGATGACTGCATCATGTCCGATGACGGTATCACCGCCAAGTATTGAAGCACCGGCATAAATGGTGACCCTGTCCTCTATGGTGGGATGCCTCTTTTTGCCCCTGAGGCTCTGTCCGCCCCTTGTTGAAAGGGCTCCTATGGTAACACCCTGATAGATCTTTACATAATCACCGATAACGGTTGTTTCACCCACGACGATACCCGTTCCGTGATCAATGAAAAAATATTTTCCGATCTGAGCTCCGGGATGGATGTCGATGCCGGTCCTTGAATGCGCATATTCCGTCATCATTCTGGGAATGATGGGAACCCCCAGAAGAAACAGTTCGTGAGCGATCCTTGAGGTGACTATTGCCCTCAGGCCCGGATAGCACAATATGATCTCGCTATGGTTATATGCAGCAGGATCCCCGTCAAAAAATGCCTGTACATCCGTCTCAATGAGTTCACGGATCTTCGGTATCTTCATCATGAATTCCGAGGTGATCTTATCAGATGCCTCAGCGCGCTCTTCAAAAGACGCGTTCTCAAATTCCGGCTTCTGGATCAGTGATATTATGATCTGCTTCTTCAGATTATAGAAAATATCCTCTGTAAGAACCGTGATCCTGGAGCTTAGATTATAGAATTTATAATTTTTCTCCCTGTAATATCCGGGAAAAACCAGCTTGATGAGCTTATCAAGGATCTCAGTCACCTTATCCCTGTCGGGCTGATCCGTAATATCTGTTTTGTTTATTATACGGTCAGATGAGTAATCTGCCAGGATCGTACCAACGATCTCATTCAGTTCCGAATTTTGCTTGCTGTCCATAAAGGCCTCCATAAATGTATACGCACAACGCCAAATCCCTTTGGCATCAACTATACCATTATATATTTAAAGATGAGCGTTTACAACTTTTCGGGGCTTTACAAACATCCAAAACACTAATAAATTAATACATATGAAAACTCTGATGACAGAAGATGAATTATATATGCGGGAAGCCTTAAAACTCGCAAGAAAAGCTTTTGATGCCGGAGAAGTTCCCATAGGATGCGTGATCGTCAGGGAAGGAAAGATCATAGGCAAAGGTTATAACCGCAGAAACACGGATCACTCAGCCCTTTCCCACGCCGAGATGACTGCCATAAAAAAAGCAAGTTCCCGCTTAAAAGACTGGCGGCTCGAAGACTGTACTCTCTACGTTACACTTGAACCCTGCCAGATGTGCGCAGGCGCATGTGTCCAGGCGAGGGTAAAAAAAGTTGTCATAGGCTGCTTGTCGCCCAAATCAGGAAGTGCGGGTACTGTCGCGGATATCCTCTGCAATCCTGATTTTACACATAACTGCGAGGTTGCATACGGCGTTCTTTCCGATGAATGCAGCAGTATTCTCAAAAATTTTTTCATCCGCATGAGAGCCGAAAAAAAAGCTCTGGACTATGCTTATAAATAATCTCACGATAAAGCCACTATTTCGAAATCAAACTTACCCATAACAGGTTTAGGATCATCATGGAAACTGTAAGATCTTCACTAATCTCATATCCCCACGGCTTCTCCACAAGAAACGGCGGCGTAAGCGAAGGGATATTCAGCTCTCTCAATCTTGGAATGAACCGCGGAGACGATCCCGAAAATGTAAAGGAAAATTACAGAAGGTTTTTAAGCTCCTGCAAAATAAAAACAGACAGATTTGTCTGCGGTGAGCAGGTTCACGGAAATACTGTCCTTATCGTAAATTCAAAAGACGCCCGTATGCCCTATGGCTATCAAACCCTTTTTAACGCAGACGGCTATGTCACATCGGATAAAGAAGTTCCTTTGGTAATATTTACCGCCGACTGCATCCCCCTTCTTATGGCTGACGAAAAAGCCGGCGTCATTGCAGCCGTTCACAGCGGATGGAGGGGCACTGTCCTTGATATTGAAAAAAATGCCATTGAAAAAATGACCCTGCTTGGCGCATCTGCGGAAAACATAAAGGCATGCATAGGACCTGCCATAGGTAAATGCTGCTTTGAAGTGGGTAATGATGTGATAGAAGAAGTGGAGGCACTTCTTAAAAACAGCGCCTCTACATTTTATAAAAAGAAAGAAAACGGTAAATACATGCTGGATCTAAAAGGTGTTCTCAAAAAATGCCTTATCGGAAACGGTATCACCGAGGATCATATCGAGATCATAAAAGACTGCACAATGTGCATGCCTCAAAAATATTGGTCACACCGCTTTACAGGCGGCGAAAGAGGGAGCCAGGCAGCCGTGATAGAAATACCCGGCACCCCCCGGTCCCTTCCGCCTCTTTTTGCAGGGTAAATCCCAGCTTTAAAAGAAGACTTATCGACGGGCGATTATCCTTATCCGAAAAGCTCATCACTTCGGTCATTCCTTCCGCTTTCGCCCACTTTAATATGGCACTGCAAACCTCATAGGCAAATCCATTCCCCTGCCACTTTTTTCCGATAACAAAGCCCAGTTCGGGAATATCGGATCCGGCTCTTTCATCGAGACCCGCTCTTCCTATTATCTCTCCGCTCTCCTTTAATACAACAGTCCATATCCCGTGCCCGTATATCTCATAGATAAGGTCACGGTAATTATCCGTATATTTTTCTTCCTCGGATCTTTCCATAAGAGGCTCGATATGATCCGTCATTCCCTCCCATGAATAGATCTCATAAAAGCTGTCAAGGTCATCCTTGCAGGTCTCCCTCACAAGGCATCTGTCAGTCTCCAGGATCACCCAGGGGATCTTATTCAGTCTTCTGTAGACTTTTTCCAGATAATCCATGCCGTAATCCCCGGGATCAAAAGCCCCCTCACCTTCAAGAATGTATTTTACTCCTTCGGGATAATCACCCTGCGTCCTTGTGGTATCGCGGTATACCGCAAATGATCCATTACATTTTTTCACCGTGTTCCGGTAAACTTCCTCATCAACAACATAAAGAGTTCCGGCATAAAAACTATCTGGCACTTCGTCTTTTACGTATTCAATAACGTTCAGGAAATTTTCTTTATATTTCATTTATCTTTCAAATCCTAAAGTATCAGGCATCCGCTCCGAAAGCCCTGAGCATGAGAGTTTTGCCTTCAGTATCAAGCCATTTTTTGCTTTCCTTATAGTCGGGGATATAGGAAGAAACAAGCTCCCAGAATCTTTTTGAATGATTCATCTCTATCCTGTGACATAGCTCATGAACGATCACATAGTCCTGTACCTTACCCGGCGCAAGAAAAAGGAGGCAGTTAAAATTCAGATTGCCTTCCGAAGTGCAGCTTCCCCATCTTGTCTTCTGTGTCCTTATGCTTATCCTTCCTACGTTTATATTCATGATACGGGCATATTCCCTGACTCTTGGAACAAATTCTTTTTTCATTTTTCCCGCCAGTTCCCGGATCTGCCTTTCATCTATCGGCTCAAGATTAACGGAGGTTCCGTCCTCATTTATGAGCCTGTCGAAGACCTCCTGCCTTTTTTCCCCGATCCATTCCATCTTTTGGAACAAAAAGTCCTCGATCTCCCGGACAGGAGTATATAAGGGAGCCTTTACCACAACTTCTCCTCCGGAAGTCACCTCAATGCAGATGGTTCTCCGTCTGCTTCTTATCAGTCTGTATTCAATACGGTATTTAAGATTCATCAAAACCCCCGGTTGCATTAAAACCGCATCATAACCTATAATCATTTTATCATCACTTAAAAGGAGAAGAAAATGTCAGAAAACAAAAATCCCATAGTTACATTTACAATGGAAGACGGCTCTGTGATCAAAGCAGAACTTTATCCCGATATCGCGCCCCAATCCGTATATAATTTCATAAGTCTTGTATCCAAGGGCTTCTACAACGGACTCATCTTCCACAGAGTCATCTCCGGCTTCATGATCCAGGGCGGAGATCCCGAAGGCAGCGGAATGGGCGGTCCCGGATACAGCATAAGAGGCGAATTTACAAGTAACGGTTTTAAAAATGATCTTAAACATACGGCCGGCGTTCTCTCAATGGCGCGTTCCATGTTCCCGGATTCCGCAGGAAGCCAGTTCTTCCTCATGCATAAGGACTCACCCCACCTTGACGGTGACTATGCCGCCTTCGGAAAAGTCATC
>CAMPAP010000129.1 GCA_946631935.1 uncultured Lachnospiraceae bacterium
CATTGAAGCTTCCGATGAGCTGGTTGACATTGTCTTCAACAGAGTCGATATCAGCTTTGATGCTGATGGTAGTAGGATGCCCTTCGGGACTCAGTGCATTAAGAGTGACTTCATACATCTTGCCGATGGTAAAGTGATTGGATGAAGCCTGTCTGTCCTCTCCGTTAAGTCCGAAAACCGCATTGGTAGGATAGCTTACGATGTTACCGAGTCCGAAATAATCTACCGCTCCGGAAGACTTTGATGTCTTGTCATCGGAGATGTTGAATATCGTGTCCCTGCCGGGTGCAAGCCCACTGGATTCGGATTTGATCCTTATGGAAGCGGTATTGCCCTCAGTCTCTAATGCAGCGCTCAGACCGATGCCCGCATTATTAACAAGTCGTACAAGCCTCTCCTGGATATTCCTGTCCGACTCTCCTTCGGAGATATGGAACTGGAACTCGTAGTTCATGTCACCTATGTTAACGTCAAAGGAATAATTATCTTCGTGAAGTCCGGTAGGTTCATTTCCGAGGAATTTTCCCAGATTTTCCTGAGGCGATGCAAGCTGCTTTATCTCGATATCGAAAGAAGGAACGGAATCTGAATTATCATCACCGATAAAATCTACAGTGATGATATCGGGATCGGTAGATGCTGCATGCTTTTTGTTAAAGGAGCCGTCTTCATCGAGTCCGCCCACCTCTGCAAGAGAACTGCGAAGATTACGTGCGGATTCCTTTAATCCGATGGCACCGAATTTAGTATCCTGATCATTTATGGGCAGGAACCAGGGAGCATCTTTATTTGCTTTGACAATGGAATTATACGTACCACGAAGCTCACTCTTTTTGTGAGTGTCGTACTTTGATAACTTCGGGGCGCCATACGCCGTCAGATAGTTATTGAATATTGTATTACTAACAGCACTCATCGTCACGCCCCCTTTCTTCCATGAAATGTGTGACAGCCGGTGCGGGCTAAGCTCTGCTCTAAGGATCCATCCTTAAAAATGCAGAAAGCATATCGTATAAAAATATATAGTATGCCACCATCAGACTATTACTTAAGACTAAAGTATCACTACAAAATCAATTTTGCAAGAGTTTTTTTATGGAAAAATAGCGTATTTTCGGGGATTGTTTTCAGAATGCTTTCAAACATTCCGGCACCTTCTTGCAATATTCTGTCTATTTAATAAATATATCGGAGTTTTCTGACAAAATATTATATCTTCTTTAATAATGTTTCCGAAGTCTTTTTCATGTATAATGAATCTGTTTAAAAGAAAGTTTTCAGAAGGGTGAATCTATGGAAAAAGAATTGGTGCTCGTAATCGATTTCGGCGGTCAGTACAATCAGCTGGTTGCCCGCCGTGTCAGGGAAAATAATGTCTATTGTGAGATTTATTCTTACAGAACGCCTCTTGACCAGATCAAAGCGATGAATCCCAAGGGAATAATCCTTACAGGCGGACCTGCCAGCTGTTATGCCGAAGGCGCCGCATCCTGTGACAAAGGTCTGTTTGAAATGGGTGTTCCCGTTTTAGGTCTTTGCTACGGTGCCCAGCTTATGAGCCTGCTGCTTGGAGGAAATGTAGAAAAAGCTCCCGTCAGAGAATACGGACATACCCCTCTTAAAGTTGATACGTCATCTCCGCTTTTTGAAGGAGTAAATGAAAATACAACCTGCTGGATGAGCCACAATGATTATATTTCAAAGATCGCTCCCGGGTTCAGGTCCATAGCTGTAACGGACAATTGTCCCTATGCTGCCATCGCAAACGATGAGAAGAAACTTTACGGATTCCAGTATCATCCCGAAGTTCTTCATACCCCCGAAGGAACTAAGATGCTTGGTAATTTCCTTTACAATGTATGTAAGTGTAAGGGAGACTGGGAAATGAGTTCCTTTGCTGAAGAGCAGATAAAACTGATCCGGGATAAGGTGGGAGACGGTAAAGTTCTCTGCGCCCTTTCCGGAGGAGTCGATTCATCCGTTGCCGCTGTCTTACTATCCAAAGCGGTTGGAAAGCAGCTTACATGTGTATTCGTAGATCACGGCCTTCTCAGAAAAGATGAGGGAGATCAGGTAGAAGCGGTATTCGGACCCGAAGGACCTTATGATCTTAACTTCATAAGAGTTGATGCGGCCGAAAGATACTATGGCAAACTTGCCGGTGTTACCGAGCCTGAGAAAAAACGTAAGATCATAGGCGAAGAATTCATAAGAGTTTTCGAAGAAGAAGCAAAGAAGATAGGCACGGTTGATTTCCTTGTCCAGGGAACGATCTATCCCGATGTGGTTGAATCCGGACTTGGCGGAGAATCCGCAGTCATCAAGTCACATCACAATGTTGGCGGTCTTCCGGAACATGTTGATTTCAAAGAAATCATTGAGCCCTTAAGAAATCTCTTCAAGGATGAAGTAAGAAAGGTGGGACTCGAACTCGGAATTCCCGATGAGCTTGTTTTCAGACAGCCTTTCCCGGGCCCCGGACTAGGAATCCGTATCATTGGAGATGTTACCGCAGAGAAGGTTAAGATCGTTCAGGATGCCGATCATATCTACAGAGAAGAGATTGAAAATGCCGCAAACGAATATGCATTCAAGGCGGCTGATGCGGCAGATGTCAGGATCGACAGAGATCATCCCGACCACGCCCTTCTCAGAAGCTACTGGCCTGAGTGGATGCCAAATCAGTATTTTGCGGCACTTACCAACATGAGAAGTGTAGGTGTTATGGGAGATGAGAGGACATACGATCATGCCGTTGCACTCCGCGCGGTTAAGACCATAGATTTCATGACCGCAGAGTCCGCACAGATCCCTTACGAGATTCTGATGAAGGTTATGAACAGAATCATCAACGAAGTAAAGGGAGTAAACAGAGTACTCTACGACCTTACTTCTAAACCTCCCGGGACAGTGGAGCTGGAGTGATTTTTTCTCAAAAAGAACCCAGTATTTATGAGGGTTGCAAGCATATTTGTTTAAGATTTGGCAACGATTTGGCAACAAAATCAGAGTTATTCTCTGAATAATCTCATATCACAATAATAAAAGACCTTACTGATTCATATTGGATGGAGAATCGGTAA
>CAMPAP010000130.1 GCA_946631935.1 uncultured Lachnospiraceae bacterium
GAACCCCTGACCTACGCATTACGAATGCGTCGCTCTACCAACTGAGCCATTCCGGCATGCGCGTTTTTACATCTTCTGCATCAACGCGACTTTTTTGATTATAAAGAAGGGTCATTTAAAAATCAAGTTATTTCTTGCTTTTCCTGATGGGCGTGTAGTTCCTTATCCTCTGTTCGATGACCTTCTCAAGTTCTGCTTCGGTGTAGGGAATGAACTTCATCATGATCATGCTCTGGGGACGGATCTTTACGGATATGGACTGTGTGCGTCCGTCTATCCTTTTGTCGGAGGCCTTTCTTACGGTCCTTGATACGGAAGATGTTCCGCCGTAAGTTTTATCATCCGTCGTAAATATTTCTTTATATTTGCCCTCATAAGGAACACCGGTACTGAAATTCTGCTCGATTCCGGAAAAATTGAATACAAATACAAGCATATCCTCCGGATCATTAGTCTTTCTGACAAAAGAGACACATGCCTGCTCGCTGTTCATGTTACTGAGCCATTCGAAGCATTCCGGATCGGATTCGGATCTGTAGAGAGCCGGTTCTTTTTTATAAAGATCATTAAGATCGGAGAGCATCTTTGCAATATCATCATCATGATCAAAACCGATGAGTTTTTTGCCGGGATGGGAATAAAGATATCCCAAAGCCAGTCTTATCTGTGCTTTTTTGGACTGTTCATCTCCCGGAAGCAGTTCATAAAGATCTCCTATCTCAAAAGTCTTCTCCCTGCCCGAAAAAGGAAGCAGATAATCATCCACAAAGGCATATGTCATTGAGTCTGCAAGAAGATGAAGCTTTTGTCCTCTGAAAAGAGGATCCATACATATAAAATTCCTGAAATCATCATAAAAGACTTCATTCCACTTATAGTCAAAACCGAATCCGTTTTCGGAAAGAGCATCCGTGATTCCCTGATGGAGTGAAGAATCTTCCGCTATGAGAAGTATTCCGGGATAAAGCTTTTTTATCTCCGCATTGAACTTTTTTATAAAGGAGATGGCATCAAGATTTTCGTTTCCTCCGTAAATATTGGGAACCCATTCGGATTTGCTGTAATCAAGATAAAGCATTCTGGCTATGGAGCACATCCTGAGTCCGTCGGCACCGAAATTCTTAATAAGCCCGATACCTGAAGACATAAGGAAGTTCATAACCGTATTGCTTGAATAATTAAAAAGGCATGCGTCTATATCAGCTGCATATCCCTGTCTGGGATCGATATGTTCATAAAGACCGCTTCCGTCAAATCTTGAAAGTGCCCCTGAGTCGGGAGCAAAGTATGAAGGAATAAAATCAAGTATCACACGTATCCCGGATTCGTGAAGTGATGCGATAAGACTTACAAGTTCATCCGAATTTCCAAGTCTTTCATCAGTGGCAAAATATGACAAAACCTTATCGGATCTGCGTCCCGAGGAAGAAAGTACATTTCCCAGGCAAACATGTGTAAATCCTCCTTTTTTACAGATACCGGGAAGAATATCCTTCATGTTTTCAAATGCAGATCTTTTACCGTCAATGTAGCGGTAAGGATCAGCCTGGAAGATGCTAAGTGCATCATCACGGCCGGGCGCTTTCTTAGGTATAAGATTCCCTGGTTTATCCAAAGAGTTTCCGCTTACAACGCAGACAAGCTTTTCGTTTTCGTCTATCCTTGTTGCATAAGGGTCCGATGTTCTGTGGATCTCGTAATTTTTGAATTTTAATTCAAACTGATATCTGTCACCCTTGTTAACGCCGGGAACAAAGAGCTCATATATTCCGCTCTCTCCTCTTTTATTCATCTGATGTGTCCTGCCGTCCCATGAATTGAAATCTCCAATGACGCTGACTCTCATGGCAGATGGAGCATATACAGCAAAAAGTGTACCTTCCTCCGAATCAAGAGTCATGGTATGCGCCCCAAGAAAATCCGAGGCTTCAGGGCAGCTGCCTTCAAGATATTTTCTTATCTGTTCATCGCTTATTATAGTTTTATGTCTGTAGCAGTCACCGCATCTTAATACTTTTTTCTTCAGAGTCTTGCCGTCTTCAAGTCTTTCCTCATATGTGACAACATATGAATATGCACCGGGATCCTTGGTGGGAAGAAGCTGCGCATAGAAACCGTCATCATCCGCAACCTCCATTTTAGTTTCGGAAGGTTTTCCTTTTTCGTCCCTCTCCTTCCATCTGATCACAACAGAATCAGAATCAGGGAAAAAAGCCTGAACAAGTGTAGTCTGTCCTTTTAAGTGAGGGCCGAGAATATCCGAAGGATGTGAACATTCGGAATATATGACCTCCTCAATGGAAGCCCAGTCCATAAGTTTATATAATCTCTTGTTCATATTCAAAAACTCCTTAAAGAATTATTCATCGATACTGTGAAGAAAAAGACCGCTCCTAAGCTTTGGCTCAAACCACGTGGACTTGGGAGGCATTAAAAGTCCTCTGTCTGCAACATCAAAGAGTTCCTCAATGGAAGTGGGATGCATTGAAAAAGCAACCACGCAGTCTTCGCTGCATCTTTTTTCCAGTTCCTTAAGCCCTCTTATACCGCCTACAAAATCAATCCTCTTATCGGTCCTTGGATCTCCAATGCCAAGGACAGGCCCTAAAAGTCCGTCCTGCAGAACCGATACATCGAGACCTTTAACGGGATCATCGCTTCTTATGTCAGCATGAGCCTTAAGCTTATACCACTTTCCGGATATATACATGCCGAAATGTCCCTTGGACTCAGGGGAATAAAGCTTTTTAGCATCACATATCTCAAATTTTTCGATGACCTTATTAAAAAATTCGACTTCGGACAATCCGTTAAGGTCCTTAACAACTCTGTTATAATCAAGGATCTTAAGCTCATCGCCGGGGAAGATAACGCTGAGAAAATAATTAAAAGACTCTTTTCCGGTATAACCGGGATTCTCCTCTCTTCTCTTAAGACCAACCTTTACGGCGCTGGCACATCTGTGATGCCCGTCTGCGATGTAAAGAGAATCCATTTCCGAAAAAGCACTTCTGATATTTTCAATATGAGCGGGATCGCTTACGGTAAAGACTCTGTGCCTGATGCCGTCATCCGATGTAAAATCGCAATCCGGCTCTCCCTTTTTAACATAAGCGATCACATTTGCAAGCTTAATATTATTTCTGTATGCCAGGAAAATAGGACCTGTCTGAAAGCCAGTCCTGTCAACATGGTTAATGCGGTCCTGCTCTTTATCCGCACGGGTGTTTTCGTGCTTTTTGATCACACCGTTTATATAATCATCTATTGATGCACAGGCAACTATACCGGTCTGGCTTCTTCCGTCCATTGTAAGTTCATAAAGATAATACAGAGGATCTCCCTCATCCTTTACAAACCTGCCGTCAGAAATCCTCTCTTTTATCATTTCCGACGCTTTAGCGTATACCCTGTCATCATAGGTATCCACATCATCCGGAAACTGGGTCTCAGCCCTGTCAATTGCAAGAAAAGACTCAGGATTTGCTTTGACAACCTGAAGGCTTTCAGCTCTGTTATAAACATCATAAGGAAGTGCAGCGATAACGTTTTCCATTCCCTTTTTGGGGCGGTATGCGTTAAAAGGAATTACATCAGCCATATTTTCTCCGATCGGATCTTTGAGATCATTTTATTTTATAAAACTTTAATTATTTTAACACAAATGAATAGTTCAAACAATTTTTCTTATGCTATAATGATTAAGTATTAATAAATTATCAGTATGATTCAAGGATGAAAAATGACTGAAGAACAAAGAGTATTTCTCAAAAGAATCAATGACTATGCAGAAAAGGTAATGCCGGATATCGATCCGCAGAAAACACCGGTGTCCTACCAGCTGGATATGCTGACCCCCATCATGAAAGAGATCGGGGAAGAACAGGATAAATCCTTAAGCGATATCTTTATCGAATATATGGACCTTGCCAGCGAAGCAGCAACCGAAATGGAAAATAAGCTTCAGGAAAGTCTTAAAGATATTACAGACAAGAAAAAGTAATAAAAAGGGGACAGATCAAAATGATATGTACCCCCTTTCCTGGACAACCAGGGAAGGGGGTTTTACTATGCGATATTCATATGAGTTTAAAAGAAGATGTGTTGAACTGTACCGGGAGGGAAAGTGGCCGGAAACTCCAGAAGGTGTTGAACAAAAACGCTTCCGTTATGAGATAAGAGAATGGGTGCGTTTAGAGGAGTCCAATGGACCGGAAGCGCTGAAACATCAAAGCCGCAACAAAAACTGGACGCCTGAAAGCAGATATGAATTGGTAGCGCAGGTCCTGGCAGGAAAATCAATGATGAGCGTTGCAGTGGAAGCCGGGATCGCCACCGGATTATTATATCAATGGGTTCGCAAATATCAAACAATGGGATACAATGGCCTTGTAGATTTGA
>CAMPAP010000131.1 GCA_946631935.1 uncultured Lachnospiraceae bacterium
ATCGGCTATGAAAATGTTGAGCATTTCAACAGGCTTTTCAAAAAGACATACGGCTGTACTCCCGTGCAGTACAGGAAGAATCAGGACAGATAAATGAAGGGCTGGCTGATAGTCAATTCGTTCGTAAAGTGGGACAAGTTCAGTGAGATATATGAGCTTTTGTTAAATGCCGCCAAAAAATGCTCTGTTCTTCTTGAAATGAAGACGTCCACTGACATATTCAGCAGTGTGTGCGGGGGCTTTGAAGAGTACGATCTTCCTGATTTTGCCATATTCTGGGATAAGGATATCCTTCTTGCAAGGCGACTTGAAAATAAGGGACTGAGACTTTTTAATCCTTCTGAAAGCATTGAACTGTGCGATGATAAAGGACAGACGGCCATAGTTTTATCTGAAAACGGCATAAGGACTCCGGTTACATTTCTGTCTCCTAAAGCCTATCCCCAGTTTGGCTGTACGGATTTTGCATTTTTGAGAAAGGCGGAGAAGAGTCTTGGTTATCCCATGGTCATCAAGGAAAACAGGGGATCTTTCGGAAAGCAGGTTTATCTTGCCGCTTCCCCGGAAGAAGCCGAGGCGCTGATATCATCCTTTAAGGAACATCCCTTTATAATGCAGGAATATATAAAAAGTTCCGCCGGACGTGATGTCAGGATCAATGTTGTGGGAGACAGAGTCGTTGCCTCCATGTACAGGTATAATGACAACGACTTCAGATCCAATATCACAAACGGCGGAAGTATGAAAAAATACGAAGCAACAAAAGAGCAGGAGGAGATCGCCGTAAGGGCATGCAGGGCGCTGGGTCTTGATTTCGGAGGCGTTGATGTACTCTTTGGAGATGATGGGCCCATAATATGCGAAGTAAATTCCAATCCTCATTTTAAGACCACCATGGAATGCACCGGTGTTAACATGGCAGAGCACATTATAGGATATATAATTGACCGGTGCAGGTCATAAAAGGTCCGGACGAGAGATCAAGTGAAAAGCAGTAAAGCTCTTCTGATCTATGCGGAAGAAGATATAAAAAAGAATGAATGGTTTATCGGGCGACTGATCGAAAGTGCTGCAAAAAAAGGGACCGTTTTGGATACGGTCACTGTAAGCGGGGCTTTTGATCTTTTTTCATGCATGGATAAGGAGCAGGAAACTTTGCGTCCCTTATTTGTAATAAACCGCTCCAGGGACCGTAAGATTTCCGAACTGTTTGAATCAGCCGGGGTAAGAAGCTTCAATAATTCGGAAACCATAGGAATAGGAAATGACAAATATGCTGAGTACGAGCTTTTTAAAGAGCTTGGCATAGGAGCAATGGAAACATTCAGGGCGGACTTTTTTTTAAGCGAGCCGTCTGAATGCATTGAAAGGCTTGGGGAGATCTTTGTACTTAAATCTCTTGCGGGGCACGGAGGAAATGAAGTGTTCAAAGTCAGGGGGATGGAGGAAGTACGGGAAATCATCGCTCCTTCCGATCCTTCAGGCTGGCTGGTACAAAGGCTTTGCGACAGCCCAGGCAAGGACGTGCGGATATATATGATGGGGAAAAAAATAGTCGCATCCGTCCTCAGAACATCGGATACGGATTTCAGGAGTAATTTTTCTCTCGGAGGAAAAGTCACCCTTTTTGAACCTGATGAGAGGATGAAAGAAACCTGCGTTAAGATTAGCAGCAGGCTGGGATCGGATTACATCGGTATTGATTTTATTAAGGATAAAGGCAGGTGGGTGATAAATGAGATAGAGGATGCCGCCGGTGCAAGGATGCTCTATCAGCTTGGAATAACCGATATTGCTGAATGTTTTATGGGTTATATTTTTGAAATGACTTAACAAAAATGAAAAAATGGGATAGAATATTGCAATGTGTACGGTAAAAAAAGTACCGGCCTGTTTTGAAAGGAGTTCTTCGTGTCAGAGAATAAGGAAAAAACCGCAGATAATGAGATAAAGGATCGGACTAAGACAAAGTATGATCTGAAAATGGAAAAGCGTGCCAGGGAGAAGGAGCGCGAGAAAAGGGAGCTTATGGCCTGGAAGATAGGCGGCGTGGTCATATTGCTTGCCATCATTGCTTTTGTTGCATCCTTCCCCATAACAAGATATATGGCTATCAATGAGTCCGTATGCACTGTTGGCGGCAGAAATGTAAAGAGAGTGGAATATGATTATAACTATAATATGATCAAGAATTCTTATCTCAACAATTACGGATCATCCCTTACTTATTACGGAATAGATCCTTCAAATATCGAAGACCAGATCTATCCCAGTGATCCTAACAAAACCTATAAGGATTATTTTGAAGAAGAAACCATCGAAAGGATCAAGCAGACGGTTGCACTCAGCGGAGAGATCGAACGTGAAGGTTATACCGCTGATGTCAGCAGGGAATATGATGAGTTTGTAAAGACCATGAAGGAGACCGCAAAGTCTGCAGATGTGAATCCTTCTGAGTATGTAAAGGAGTCCCTTGGCGAATATGCCACCATGGGAAGACTTGAGAAATATGTAAAGGAGTCCCTTCTCATTTCAAAATTCACCGATGAAAAGCAGAAGTCCTTTGCTCCTTCCGATGCCGACATCGATGCAAGATATAAGGAAGATGCCGACGATTATGATCTTTTTGATTATTACCTTACAAGGATAGACGCAACTCTTCCCACCGCTCCCACCGAGCTTGCAGACGAGGGAGCTGCAGTTGCGGCGGACGGTACTTATACTCCTTCCGACGCAGAGAAGAAAGCGGCAATGGAAGAAGTTAAGCCTCTTGCGGACGAAGCAGAGGGAAAGGTATTTGAAGAAGGTGAACTTCACGAAAGAGAGACTTCTTCCGTTGTAACATATCAGATCCGCAACTGGCTCATAGATCCTTCAAGAAAAGAAGGTGACAGTACGGTTATTGAGGCTGAGATCCAGAACTGCTACTATGTTGTAGGTTTTGTTTCCAGATATATGGATGAGGAGCAGACCATCAGCCTCAGGATAATATCCACAAACGAGAATAACGGAAGTGCCATCATTGATGAATTCAATGCAGGCGGCGCTACCGAGGATGTATTTGCCTCACTTGCGGATAAATACAATGCTATCGGTACTTCTGAAGGCGGTCTTTATGAGGGACTTACCCCCGAGGCTCTTCCCGGAGATCTTCCCGAATGGGCAGATGCAGCGGAGAGAAAGGCCGGAGATGTAACCTTTTATTATGATGAGAACTCATCCGCAACATATGTATGTTATTATATAGGTGGCGGTAAGCCTTCATGGTATTACTCCATCAAGGGTATATTGGAAAATGAGAGCATGGATGATTATCTTAATGGACTGACCGGGACCATCACTGTTGAAGATCCCAAGGGTAATCTTCATTATCTGACTATCCCGGCTGCGGAAGAAACCACACAGCCCTGACAGATGAATGCACTGCCAGGAACAGGTAAGTGACCACAAATGCGGCCTTATTAAAGGGCCGCATTTTGATTATATGAAAAAGCTTATGCGAATAGATATCCCAAAAGACGCAAAATATATACTGGATACCCTGAGTAACGCGGGATTTGAATCCTACATAGTAGGAGGATGTGTAAGAGACTGCGTTCTGGGACTAAAACCCGATGACTGGGATATTACCACTAATGCCCTTCCTTCGCAGGTAAAGGAACTTTTCAGAAGGACTGTGGATACGGGGCTTCAGCATGGTACTGTTACGGTAATGATGGGGGATACCGCTTATGAAGTCACCACCTACAGAACGGATGGTGATTATTCAGACGGAAGACATCCCGATAATGTTACGTTTGTTTCTTCTCTTGAAGAAGATCTGAAAAGAAGAGATTTTACCATAAATGCCATGGCCTATAATGAAAGTGAAGGGCTGGTGGATCTTTTTGACGGATGCGCAGATCTTAAAAAAGGCGTGATAAGATGCGTCGGAAATGCGGATGACAGGTTTTCGGAGGATGCGCTGAGAATGCTGAGGGCCGTGAGATTTGCGGCAAAGCTCGGATATGACCTGGATCCTTCCATATACGGATCCATAAAAAAACACGCGAAGGATCTTTCAAAGGTATCCGCAGAGAGGATAACCACTGAACTTACAAAACTCCTTATTTCGGATCATCCGGAAATGATAAAGGATGCATATGAGACGGGACTGACAAGCGTCTTTTTTCCCGAATTCGATGTTGCCATGAAGACACCCCAGAATCATATTCATCATTGCTTTAATGTAGGGGAACATATCATAGAATCCGTAAGAGTCTCGAAAAATGACCGTATCGTCAGGTTTGCCATGCTTTTGCATGACATAGCAAAGCCTGAGGTCATGACCATAGATGAAAAGGGAATAACCCATTTTTATTCCCATCAGACGGTTGGGGAGAAGATGACAGGTGAGATCCTTCGAAGATGGAAGCTGGACAATGACACCATAAGGCGGGTATGCAGACTTGTTAAAAATCATGATGCCGGAAAGGGACGGGAGATAACTCCGGCTTTTACCAGAAAAGTAGTATCCGTTATGGAGGATGATTTTGAGAGACTTCTTGAGGTCATAAAGGCGGATGTGCTGGCCCAGAGTCTGTATATGCGCGAAGAAAAATTAAGATCCATCGACAGGATGAGGGAGCAGTATCTGACCATCATGAAAGAGGGCGACTGCTGTATGCTTAAGGATCTTGCGGTGAACGGAAGGGATCTTATGGAGATCGGATTTAAGCCGGGGCCTGCTCTTGGAGATGTTCTTCAGAAGCTTCTTGAATCCGTTATAGAGGAACCTTCACTTAATGAAAGGGATATACTGCTAAAAAAAGCATCTTCCTTTCTTAAGGATTTTTCATAAAATATTTCACAAAGGGAATATATATGAATAAGCATTTTTTAGATCTGCTGAAAAATAAATCTGTGAGGGCGGTTTTCATCGCTTTTTGCGGCGCATTGATGATCCCCTCCTGTTCAGGGAGACAGTCTGCGGATCCTGCAAGCGGCGTGCAGCCCCGGGAAGAGACCGAAAGCGATACCGGTTTCATTTTATACGGTACATATGATTATGATTCGGAGGATTCTCCCGTTTTAGTAAAAAAAGATACGGAGCAGAAGACACTTACTTTTCTTAATACCGCTATCGGAAAAAGATATACTCTCGGTTATGACGGAACGACGGAATTTTACGACAAATACGGGAAAATGATATCCCTTGAACAGATAAGCGAAGGAGATATCCTGAATGTAAGATTCGTCAAAAACAAAAGACATCTGACATGTGCGGGACTTTCTTCCGATGCCTGGGTAAAACCCGGGACCGACCAGTATATCATTGACAATGTAAAAAAAGAGGTGACAATAGGGACCGATATATACAAGATATCGGATTCTGTTTTCTGTTATTCCGGCAGAGAAGAGCTGTTATATCAGGAATTGAACAGTGTGGATGTGCTGAGTTTTTCCGGAGTAGGCACAACTGTTTACAGTATCGTCGTGGATAAGGGGCATGGTTATCTGAGACTGTCCGGACAGGAGTATTTTGTGGACGGATGGATCGAGGTTGGAACCAAGTACATCCAGAAAATAACTGAAGAAATGCTGCTTACGGTTCCTGAGGGAACGTATAATATCGTGGTATCCGGCAGCGGAATGAGAGTGGACAGGAGCGTTACCATAAAGAGCGGCCTTGAGACGGTCCTTGATCTTTCGGGGATCCAGCCTGAAAAACCCAAGGAAGGCCTGGTTCTTTTTTCACTGACTCCTTCTGATGCCACGCTTTACATAGACGGAGAAAAAGCAGATACTTCCGCCGGTATCAAACTGACATACGGCCTTCACCAGCTCATGTGCTCCGCTGAAGGATATAAAACGGTTACCAGGTATCTGAGCGTGGGAGAAGAAAATGCGGGAGTCAGCATAGTTCTTGAAAAGGAAAGTGCCGCAGATACTTCGGTCCAGACCGGCCCCGATACGGGTGAAGGGGACAAAAAGGACGATACCGACGGTAAAGACGGCAAGGATAATAATGACGATAAAGACAGTAATGACAGTAAAGACGATAAGGACCAGTCACAGGCATCTGACCAGACCACTTCATCATATGATAAGGTATATATCAATGCCCCTGCAGGTGCGGAGTGCTATCTGGACGGAAATTATGCGGGAGTCGTACCCTGCTCCTTCAAAAAGGAGGCAGGATCCCATGTGATCACTCTCAGTATGAGCGGGTACAATACCAAAAGCTACACTGTCAGCGTTGATTCTTCCGCAGGAGATGTGTCATATTCCTTCGCTGATCTTGAAAAAACAACTAAATAAAACCCATATGGGGGATTTTGATAATAATCCTGAAAATACTTAAAGAAAGCCCCTCAGAACCCGTCAAAATGCCGTAAAATCCTTGACAAAAGGGGACAAACTGTTTATAAGTATTATAGTGATTTCAAAGGAAATCGCGATAAAACTGTTTTTTGTATAGGAGGAGTAATATCATGAACAAGACCGAGTTGATTGCAGCTGTTGCAGATTCTGCTGATCTTTCCAAGAAGGACGCAGAGAAGGCAGTTAAGGCTTTCACCGACGTTATCACCAAGGCTCTTAAGAAGGGCGACAAGGTTCAGCTTGTTGGTTTTGGTACTTTTGAAGTAGTTAAGAGAGCAGCAAGAGAGGGAAGAAATCCCCAGACCGGAAAAGCTATGAAGATCAAGGCTTCAAAGGCTCCCAAGTTCAAGGCAGGTAAGGCTCTTAAGGACGCTCTTAACTAATTTACGGATCGACGTAGGATTATAGAGATGAGTCTATAACAGCGCACCCGCCTGAGATTTCAGGCGGGTGCACTTTTTGACATGATAATGTATCGTGAGTTGAGATGAGACTGGACAAATATCTTAAGGTTTCAAGGATAATAAAAAGGAGAACGGTGGCCAATTCAGCCTGTGATGCGGGCAGAGTCACCATCAATGACAGACCGGCAAAGGCTTCTTCCGAGGTAAAGGAAGGGGATATTCTGTGTGTATCCTTCGGTAACAGAGAATTAAAAGTAAGAGTCACGGCAGTTAACGAAACGGTAAAGAAGGAAGAGGCCGTTTCAATGTATGAGGAATTGTGATGCGCAGGAAGGGCAGCGGACGCAAAAAACAAATGACGGCAATGGAGAAAAAGCGCAGAAGAAACGGAGTCTCCGGTTATATTCTTCTGGCCGTTATCGTTTCGCTCATCTGTCTGGTAGTTTTCATACAGATCAGGGATGTCAGGTCAAAACTTAAAGTATACGAGGAACAGGACCAGGCGCTGGATGAACAGATTGCGATCCAGCTTGAAAGAGAAGAGGAACTCAACGAGCTTGAAAAATATGTTCAGACCAAGGCCTATGCCGAAGAACAGGCGCATGAAAAGCTGGGACTTGTAAATGAAGGTGAGATCATCTTCAGGCTTGAGGGCAATTAGTGAGGTTTAAGGCAGAAAGAATCTTTGATGAATATATGGGAAGCTTCGACTGCAGCGGTAATGGAGACCGTTTTATAGTCGGAGTTTCCGGAGGGGCAGATTCAGTCTGCCTTTTGTTTTTGATGAAGGAATATTTTCCGGCTAAAAACATCCGTATCATACATGTGAACCACATGATACGCGGAGCAGAGGCGGATGAGGATGCCGGTTTTGTAGAGGATATATGTAAAAAAGAAGGTCTGTTTTTCAAAGAGGTCAAAAAAGATGTGCCTTCCTATGCAAGGGAAAACGGACTCAGCGAAGAAGAAGCAGGGAGACTAATCAGATACGGTATTTTTGAAGATGAGGCCCTTGAATGGGAGAAGGAATTAAAGGATTCCGCCGGATCCGTTCATATAGCCGTGGCACATCATCTTGAAGATGATGCGGAGACTTTCCTTTTCAATCTTTTCCGCGGGAGCGGGATAGCCGGTCTTTCCGGGATAAACGGCGGAAGAGAGAGGATAGTAAGGCCTCTTCTTAAGGCATCAAGAGAGGATATAGAAGAATACCTGAGGGGGAAGGGCCAGATTTTTAAAACCGACAGGACCAATTCGGATCTTTCCATATCCAGAAACAGGATCAGGAATGTGATCATTCCGGAAGCTTCGAAAATATGCCCGGCCTCCGCTCTTCATATCAGCCGTGCATCGGAAAAGCTTAAGGCAATATCCGATTACCTGAATATCAGAGTAAATGAAGCAGTAAAAGAAACGGTATCATTTGAAGGCTCAAGGGTCAGGATCGGAAGAAAACAGCTTGAAGGTCTTCATGATGTGATATCTTCCATGCTCATCTTAAGGGTCCTTACTGATATGACTCCCATGAAAAAAGACATCGGGGAAGTTCATGTAAACGAAGTAATGGATCTTGTGAAAGGGCCTGCCGGAAGGCATGCGGATCTTCCTTACGGCATCAAGGCAGATGTGACTCATGACTACCTGATCATAAAAGCCGAAGGTGCGGATGATATAAAGGCCCGGGAAGAGCCTCCGTCATACACCGCAGAATATATGAAGGCATATGATATGACGGATGAAGAAAAAAAAGAGATCATTAAACCATCAGGCCCTGCATGCGACTACACTAAATATTTTGATTATGATAAAATAACCATCATCGCGGGAAATGAGCATGTAGAGGAAGCTCCTTTTTTTGAGATAAGACACAGAAAAAAAGGAGATCATCTTACTGTAAAAAAGGCAGACGGGGGAATGGGTCGGAAAAGTCTCAGTGATTATCTGACAGACCTGAAGCTTTCTTCCGAAGAAAAGGACCGTCTCTGGGTCTTTGCCACAGGAAGCGAGATCTTATGGGTGGTGGGATACAGAATGTCCGAGTCGGTCAAAATAGATGAAGGAACCGTTACTATCTGCAGGATTAAAATGGAGGATACTTATGGCAAATTATCATATTGAGGAAATGCTTTCAGAAGAGGAAGTCGATCGCAGGATCCAGGAGATAGGCGATCAGATAACCAGGGATTATGCCGGCAAACAGGTTCATCTTGTATGCGTCCTGAAAGGCGGGGCCTTTTTTATGTGTGAACTTGCCAAGAGGATAAAGCTCGACACATCCCTTGATTTTATGAGCGCATCAAGCTACGGCTCCGGCACAGAATCCAGCGGCCTTATTAAGATAGTAAAAGACCTTGATGAGCCCCTTAAGGGAAAGGATGTCATTGTGGTTGAGGATATAGTGGACAGCGGCAGGACTTTAAGCTATCTGCTTAAGATGCTTAAGGAAAGGGAGCCTAAGTCACTTAAGCTCTGCACGCTTCTTGATAAGCCCAGCCGCAGGGTCACCGAGGTTGATGTTGAGTATACAGGTTTCCAAATCCCCGATGAATTCGTTGTGGGATACGGACTTGATTATGACCAGAAATACAGAAATCTCCCCTATATCGGGGTTGTAAAGTTTGATGATACGGAGGAATAAGAGTTGGAAAAAACTGCAAAAAGTCCTTTCAGGTCATATCTGTGGCTGATCTTTGTCATACTGATAGCAGTGTGGCTCCTTCAGACCCTGAAGGGAAACTCCGAAACATATTCATACGGGCAGATGAAATCAGATCTTGATGAAGGTTCGATAGTTTCGGCGAGCATCACCCCGGATGCTGCGGGTAATGCCGGATATGTAACGGTAGTGTTTAAAAACGGACTGACACAAAGAGTGTATGTCACGAATGTAAGTGATTCGGAAAAGCTTCTCAGGGATAATGGCTTAGACCCTGTCGTAAGAGACAGATCCATGGTCAACTGGGTGGTAAATATACTTCTTCCAATAGTCCTCCTTGCGGTGGTGATGGTATTTTTGCTGTCGGCCATCCTCGGACCTCCTCCTTCCCAGAGTGCAAACAGCAAGATGTTTACATTCGGAAAAAGCAGGGCCGTCATTACTAACGGTGACGGCAAGATCACTTTTGAGGATGTGGCGGGACTCAGGGAGGAAAAAGAAGATCTTTCCGAGATAGTGGACTTTCTTAAAGATCCCGCAAAATATACGAATCTCGGTGCAAGGATCCCCAAGGGAGTACTCCTAGAGGGCGCACCGGGAACAGGTAAGACCCTTCTTGCAAAGGCTGTTGCCGGAGAAGCAAAGGTACCGTTTTTATCGATCTCAGGTTCCGATTTTGTGGAGATGTTCGTGGGTGTCGGAGCTTCAAGAGTCAGAGATCTTTTTGAAGAAGCAAAAAAACATGCACCCTGCATAGTTTTCATAGATGAGATCGATGCTGTTGCAAGAAGAAGAGGAACGGGCCTCGGCGGCGGACATGATGAAAGGGAGCAGACCTTAAACCAGCTCCTTGTGGAGATGGACGGATTTACCGAAAATTCCGGGATAATAGTAATGGCTGCCACAAACAGAGTTGATATACTTGATCCCGCCATATTAAGGCCGGGAAGATTCGACAGAAAGATCACGGTACAAAGACCGGATGTAGGCGGCCGTGAGGAGATACTTAAGGTACATTCAAGAAACAAGAAGCTGTCGGAGGACGTGGATCTTGAGAAGATAGCAAGAACAACCGCGGGATTTACGGGTGCGGATCTTGAAAATCTTCTGAATGAAGCGGCCATCGGTGCAGCAAAAGGCAATCACCCTTTCATATCCATGGAACAGGTCAATAATGCCTTTATCAAGACGGGAATAGGTACTGAGAAAAAGAGCCGTATCATATCCGAAAAGGAAAAGAAGATCACCGCATATCACGAAACCGGTCACGCGATACTCTTCCACGTGCTTCCGGATGTTGGCCCTGTTTATACGGTTTCCATCATCCCCACGGGAGTGGGAGCTGGGGGCTATACCATGCCTCTGCCTGAAAAAGATGAGATGTATCTTACCAAGGGAAAGATGCTTCAGGATATTATGGTTTCCTTAGGAGGAAGGATTGCCGAGGAGATCATTTTCGGAGATATCACCACCGGAGCAAGTGCTGATATCAAGCAGGCTACAAAAGTTGCGCGCAGCATGGTCACCAGATACGGCATGAGCGAAAATGTTGGTGTTGTATGTTATGACGACGATGAAGACGAGGTATTCATCGGAAAAGATCTTGCGCATGCCAAAGCCCACAGCGAAGAGATCTCCGGACAGATCGACCGGGAGGTAAGAGCTATAATAGATGATTGCTATGCCAAGGCAAAGGAGATCATTCTCCAGCATGAGGATATCCTTCATAAATGCGCCGCGCTCCTTCTTGAGAAGGAAAAGATCGGAAGAGAAGAGTTTGAAGCTCTTTTCAGTGAGGGATGATTGTGAAAGATGCACAAAAGACGGTCGTGTCTATCGTGAAATTTGTGAAAGATTGGTATAGTGCATTTTCAGGGAGGGTGCTAACATATGGTTGTACCCCCAATACATTTTGTTTTGGAAATACCCCAAGAGATAGATTCTCTGGAGAGAAGGCAGCTTCCCCGGCTGCCTTTTTTCTTTTGCTTGTACTGACAGACAAAATAAGATACAATATCTTGTGGTCTATGCAAGGTACCGGAGGTTTTGTATGCATTTAAATCTGGAGCACAGTAAGAAAGTGCTGGCTGATCAGCAATACATTCTGACCATGAGACCTGTATTCAATATCAGGGCTCTTTATTCCGATACCACATCTAATTATCTTATTCCCGAAGAACCAAATCCCGGAGATATTGCAGCCATCCGTTTCAGGACGGCAAAAAACAATGTGGATTCTGTTTTTCTGATCATTGACGGTGTCCGTAAGAAAATGTCCAAGGTCTTTACAGAGAGGCATTTTGACTATTACGAGATCCGGATAGAAGTTCCCGAAACAAAGATGTCTTATTATTTCGAAGCTTCATCAGGTCCCATGAAAGTGTATTTTGATTCAAGAGGCGTAGCTCCGGAGCACTGTGAATACTATGATTTTGTTGTATTTCCCGGATTCTCCACTCCCGGGTGGAGTAAGGGTGCTGTCATGTATCAGATATACGTGGACAGATTCTGCAACGGGGACAGGACCAATGATGTTGTGGACAACGAATATGCCTATATTGGCAAATGCGTGCACAGGGTAGAAAACTGGGACGAAGTACCTTCACAGCTTGATGTAAGAAATTTTTACGGAGGAGATCTGCAGGGCGTCCTTGATAAGATGGATTATCTTAAGAGTCTCGGAGTAGAGGTGATTTATTTTAATCCGCTTTTCGTATCTCCCTCCAATCATAAATATGACATTCAGGACTATGACCATATAGATCCGCATTTTGGCAGGATAGTTGATGACGGCGGGGAAGCCCTTAAAGATGGTGATAACGAGAATGCCCATGCGACAAAATATATTAAGAGAGTTGCATCAAGGATCAATCTTACGGCCAGTGATGAGCTTTTTGCCAAAGTGGTAAAAGAGGCACATGAGCGCGGAATGAAGGTCATACTGGACGGAGTCTTCAATCACTGCGGATCCTTCAATAAGTGGATGGACAGGGAACGTATTTACGAAAATGCTCCGGGTTATGAGAAGGGGGCATACGTAAGCCAGTCAAGCCCTTACAGAAATTATTTTTCTTTCAACGATGAGAACGGATGGCCTTATAACGGCGCATATGACGGATGGTGGGGATATGACACTCTTCCGAAGCTTAATTACGAGGGTTCGGAGGAACTTGTTGACTATGTGCTGAAGATAGCCGCCAAATGGGTTTCCGAGCCTTTTTGCGCCGACGGATGGAGACTGGATGTTGCCGCAGATCTTGGGCATTCACCTGAATACAACCATAAGTTCTGGAAAAAATTCCGCAAGGCAGTCAAGGATGCGAACCCCGATGCCCTTATCCTTGCGGAGCATTACGGGGACAAGAAGGCATGGCTTCAGGGTGATGAATGGGATTCCGTAATGAACTATGATGCATTTATGGAGCCCGTGACCTGGTTTCTTACAGGTATGGAAAAACATTCCGATGATTTCAGGGAAGATCTTTTGGGAAATGCGGATGCCTTTTGCGGCGCAATGAAGCATCACGGAGCCACATTCGCAACTCCCAGCATGCAGTCGGCCATGAACGAACTGTCTAACCACGATCATTCGAGATTTTTGACAAGAACTAACCATATGGTCGGAAGAACGGGAACCCTGGGTCCTGCCGCCGCGGAGGAAAATATAGACAAGGCAGTCTTCAGGGAAGCTGTTGTTTTGCAGATGACCTGGATGGGTGCCCCCACCATATATTACGGGGATGAAGCCGGTGTGTGCGGTTTTACCGATCCCGATAACAGACGTACATATCCCTGGGGACATGAAGACCGGGATCTTATCAGTTTTCACAGGGATCTTATCGCTTTAAGAAACCGTCATCCCGTTTTTAAGACAGGTTCCATAAAGATCGTCGATACGGATTATAATTTCCTGGCTTACGGAAGATTTGACCGTAATGAACAATATCTGATCATAATAAACAATAATGCCGGGGAGATCTCCAAAAAACTCACGGCTTGGGAGATAGGGACTACGAGATCAGGCGTAATGAGGACGGTTTTTTCAACAGGAAGCGAAGGGTATGCGCTTACCGGAAAGGAGTATACTTTATCGGGAGGCATACTGGATATAACACTTCCTCCAAAGTCGGGTACGATTCTTGCTTTTTATAACCCTGTGTGATAAACTTTCACAATGCGGATTTAATAGATTTCCGAAATCAGAGGAAACAGATCCTCGCAGGCGGGTATGGCGAAATAGGTAGACGCAAGGGACTTAAAATCCCTCGGGGGCGACTCCGTGCCGGTTCGAGTCCGGCTACCCGCATTTATTTACAAAAGCCCGGATTTAGAGATCCCTTTTGGGAATGACAGAGGATAATATGGTACTTCGTAAATATATGAAAAAAAACCTGTGTGTGGCACTTGCGGCATTTACCGTTCTGGCTGCATGCGGCAGGCCCGATGATTTCAAGCCTTCCGAGATAGAATCCGATCCCATTGGAACCGAGGTAGTAGAAAAACCCACAGATGGAGAAAGCAACAACGATCCCGGTCTTATGGCCATCGGAGAAAGATATGAAAAAGACGGAAAGATAGAGAGCTATCTTACCGGAGAGTGGATCGATAAGGACATAGCGACCCGCAGACCTTTGGCCGTAATGATCCCCAACAACAGGAATGCTCTTCCCCAGTATGGCATATCATGCGCTGACGTGGTATATGAAGCACCCATGGAGAAATGTGCATGCACAAGACTTATGGGTATTTTCCAGAATTACGGAGATCTTGAGTATATCGAGCCCGTAAGAAGCAGCAGGCAGTATTTCCTCATGGAATCCCTTTGTTATGATGCAATCTATTGTAACTGGGGACTTGCCGTTCCCTATGTAGGTCCGCTCATCAACAGCGATCTTGTAGATAACGTAAGTGCTTCCGTACAGGGAATCGATGTGGGAGCCGATGAAGCGTATGCCAGGGATAAGGAAAGACAGAATCAGGGTTATTCACTGGAATACACCGGATACCTGACACTTGAGGGATATGAAGCCGCAGTTGACAGGCTGGGATATGATACGAAGTATCCCACGAAAAACTATACTTACCCTCTTCAGTTTGCAACCGATGCCCATAAGGCGGAATATGAAGGATACCCCTCCTCTTCAAAGATCTATCCCGGAGGAAACAAAAACCAGAGCGGAGCAAACGGATACAGCGAGCTTAATCCTTATTTTGAATATAATGAAGAAGATGGCCTGTACTACAGATTCCAGAACGACAAGCCTCACATGGATGAGTACAACGGAAAGCAGGTTGCTGTGACAAATCTGATCGTCCAGTTCGTTGACGGAAAGGTCCTTGATGACAGCGGATATATGAGTTTTGATATCTGCGGTACCGGAGAAGGTGTTCTGTTTACAAACGGAAAGGCTGTTGAGATCACATGGGTGAAGAGCTATCCCGTAGACTCGGATCTAAATTATACGGAAGGCGTATATGAGCAGACCAAGTATTACGAAAAGTCCACCGGCGATGAGCTGATCCTGAATAAGGGAAAGACCTGGGTATGTCTTGTATGGGATAAATACAAGGAATCCACATCATACTGAAAAGAAAAGATACTGATAACGAAAAGAGGACCGTCAGGTCCTCTTTTTTGTGCGCGCTTTTTTGTCCTAAATGATCGTCTGTCTAAAGTATCATAATGTGAAAAGGATCATAATATGAAAAGAATCGTCAGGTGGAAAGAAGGATCCTGTCATTATCAAGATCTTCGCCGACTTTCTTTTTGAACTTGTCTATAAGGTCTGATGTTGACAGGGAGTCTCTTTCTTTTCCGCTTACGTCCAGCACGATATTTCCGTCATTCATCAGAAGCGTACGGTTTCCTATGGTCAGGGCCTGTTTCATGTTATGGGTTATCATCAGGCAGGTGATATTTCCCTCGGATACTATCTTTTTCGTAAGTTCGATGACTTTTTCCGCAGTGCCTGGGTCTAAAGCCGCCGTATGCTCATCAAGAAGCAGGAGCTTGGGAGTTACAATGGTTGCCATTAAAAGCGTAAGAGCCTGTCTCTGGCCTCCCGAGAGAAGACCCACGGGATCTCTCATCCTGTCTTCAAGTCCCATCCCCAAAAGGGACAGCTTTTCACGGAAGTTTTTCTTATCCCTTGATGATATCCTGCTGAAGGGTGATGTGCCCTCCGAGGATCTGAGATATGCAAGGGCAATGTTTTCTTCTATGGACATGGAGGGTGCGGTACCTTTTAAAGGATCCTGGAACATCCTGCCTATTATACGGCTCCTTTTGTGCTCCTCAAGGAAGGTGATGTCCTGTCCTCCCAGGAAAATATATCCTTCATCTACATAGAAAGATCCTGCAACGGCATTAAAGAGAGTGGACTTTCCGGCTCCGTTTGATCCGATGATGGTGATGAAATCGCCGTCCTTAACGCTTAAGGAAAGGTCTGATAATGCTTTCTTTTCGTTTACCGTACCCGGAGAGAAGGTTTTGCTGATGTTTTTTATCTCAAGCATTTTTATCTTCCTCCTTAGCAGCGAGTTTATTTGTTGCGAGTCTTTTTTTCCGCAGGAAAGATGTCTGCTCCTTAATGGTGGGGAAAGCTATGGCAAAGGCTACAACAAGTGCGGTGATAAGCTTAAGCCCCTGTATGGGAACTACCTTTGTATAAAGCACTACGGCATAGATGACTCTGTAAATGATGGAACCTGTTATTGCTGCGATCGCGCCTTTTCGTATGGATCTTTTACCAAGAACCGTCTCTCCTATGATGAGACATGCAAGTGCAATGACCACAATACCGGTTCCGCTGTTGATGTCTACGGTATTCTGATACTGGCCCACCATTGCTCCCGAAAGAGCTGTGAGGGCGTTTGCTATGCAGAGGGCAACGGTTGTGGTGAATCTGGGATTTACGGATGAAGCTCTTACCATATCGGGATTATCACCGGTAGCTCTTATGGAAAGCCCGAGTCTTGTGGACAGGAACCAGACCAGAAGGAGCGATGCGAAAAGAGTGATGATAAGAACCAAAACTATATCAGAAAATGATCCGAAGATACCCGTTTTTCTGAAGAGGGTAAAGATCGTTTCCGTCTTAAGGAGATTTACATTTGAACTCCATCCCATGACCATGAGATTGACGGTGTACAGTCCGAAGTTAGTGATGATACCTGCAAGGATCGAAGGGACACCGAACCTTGTCTGAAGCATTGCGGTGACAAAGCCCGCCAGAGCACCGGAGACCATTGCAACAGGTACTCCCAAAAATGGATGCGATGCAGCCGCCCATGTGACGGAAACCGCGGCTCCAAGTACAAAACATCCGTCAGTGGTAAGATCCGCGATATTGAGTATTCTGAAACTTAAAAAAAGTGCAAGAGGAACGGGAGCATATAAAAAACCCAGTTCCAGAGCTGTTTTTATTATGTAGAGCAATACAAACCTCCATCAGGCGCATAGCGCATTATACAGTAAAAAATATCCGGCATTTTCACATAAGTAAAATGCCGGATATATTATATAACAAAATCAATAATTATTCAGCAGAAGTGGTAACTTCTACAATTTCACCGTAAGCTGAAAATCCGCTGTAATCAAGGTTAAGTGCTGAAGCAGTCTCGGTATTTACAGTAACGATACCGCCCTCCATGGTATAGTAATCATTCATGTCTGCCATTCCTGAGGTAACTGCCTGATAAGCAAGGTCTGCGGTTTTCTTTCCAAGCTCGGTATAATTTACACCGCATGTTGCAAACGCACCGTTTCTTACAAATGAATCGGCTCCGGCATAGTGAGGGATGCCTGCTGCTGCAAGATCTTCATAAATGGCGAGCTCTGCTGCCATGATGACATTGTCAGTGGGAGTGAAGATTGCATCCACACCCTCTGCAATAAGAGAAGAAGCTGCCGCAACGACTTCATCGTTGGTTGCTGCTGTCTGCTCTGAGTAGGCAATTCCCTTAGAATCAAGGATCTCTTTTGCCTGTGCAATGGGAAGTGCTGAGTTGGTCTCTGAAAGGGAATAAAGAAGACCAACCTTTTTGATGGAAGGATTAGCTGTAAACATCATCTCCATAACGGTCTTTGTGTCAAGCATGTCGCTTGTTCCTGTTACATTGTCGAATCCGGTAAGGCCTGCGCCCTCGGGATCTGAAATAGCCGCATATACAACAGGGGTCTTGGAAGACTCGGCGCTTGTTGCGGCAACCTGTGCAGCCATTGTTGCTATGGGAATGATAACACTGCATCCGTCAGCTACTGCCTGATCGGAGATCTGCTTTAATGTGCTCTGATCGTTCTGGCCGGAGTATACTTCATAAGTAATGGTTACTCCCTTTTCTGCAGCGATGCTGTCAAGCTCTGCGGTGATCGCATTTGCTATCTCATCGAGAGAAGCATGATCCAGCTGTTTGATGACAGCGACCTTGATGGTGCCGTTGTCTGCGCTCTTTCCGCATCCTGTAACGGAGAAGATCATAAAAGCAGCCATCATCATACAAAGTGCTTTTTTGAATACATTTTTTTTCATAATTGCTCCCTATTTCCTTTCTGCCTTTGGGGCACTCCTCAAAGTGTTTATAATTATTCATAAACACTGATTAAAGATAATACATCCAAGAGGTCTGTTCGTCAATTATTATCTTGCGGGGTTATGATTATAGATATACAATGAAATCTGTGTATATACACAAAAAGTTTCAGATATGAAATAAAATACATAGACCGATCTGAAAAAAGATCGGACCGGAGGAAGTATGAGACAGGAAACAAAGTGTATCCAGGCAGGATATGAACCTAAAAACGGCGAATCCAGAATGATCCCCATAATCCAGAGCACCACATTTAAATATGATACCAGTGAGGATATGGGAAAGCTGTTTGATCTTGAGGCCAGCGGTTATTTTTACACAAGGCTTCAGAATCCGACCAATGATCTTGTTGCAGCCAAGATTGCCGCATTAGAGGGCGGAACAGCTGCAATGCTCACAAGCTCCGGTCAGGCTGCCAATATGTTTGCGGTGTTCAATATTGCAAATTGCGGAGACCATATCATTTCATCATCATCGATATATGGCGGAACCTTCAATCTTTTTAATGTGACCATGAGGAAGATGGGTATTGATTTTACCTTCATTTCTCCCGATGCTTCGGAAGAAGAGATTCAGGCAGCGTTTAAGCCAAACACCAAGGCAATCTTCGGTGAGACTATAGCAAATCCCGCACTTACGGTGTTTGATTTTGAAAAATTTGCAGGGGTAGCCCACAAAAACGGTGTTCCCCTTATTGTTGACAATACCTTTGCAACTCCAATCAATTGCAGACCTTTTGAGTGGGGTGCAGATATAGTCACACATTCGACCACTAAGTACATGGACGGTCATGATGTGGCTGTGGGCGGATGCATCGTTGATTCCGGAAAATTTGACTGGATGGCACATGCTGACAAGTTCCCGGGACTGTGCACCCCGGATGAGAGCTACCACGGTATAACTTATGCGGAGAGATTCGGAAAAGAGGGAGCTTTTATCACCAAGGCGACTGCGCAGCTTATGAGAGATATGGGTGCGATCCAGTCTCCCCAGAACGCATTTTACCTGAATATGGGACTTGAATCCCTTGCGGTCAGAATGCCAAGACACTGTGAGAATGCTTTAAAAGCAGCCCGCTTTCTTAAGTCCAGCGATAAGGTTTCATGGATCACTTATCCGGGACTTGAGGGAGACAAGTACTACGAACTTGCAAAAAAATATATGCCTTCCGGAACCTGCGGCGTCATTTCTTTCGGAATAGAAGGAGGAAGGACTGCAGCCGAGAGCTTTATGAAGAAATTAAAGGTTGCGATGATCGCAACACATGTAGCTGATGCACACACATGTGTCCTTCACCCGGCATCTTCAACACACAGACAGCTTTCGGATGAGGAGCTCATTGCAGCAGGCGTAGGCCCCGATCTTATAAGATTAAGCGTCGGTCTCGAGAATGCGGACGATATCATTGAAGATCTTAAACAGGCACTCGGATAACTGAGAAAACGGAGACTGTATGGAGAGCGTTCAGGAAATAAAAAACCGGATACTTAAGGAATTTGCCGATAAATACGGTTCATCTGAGGGAGCCCGTGTCTTTTTTGCCCCCGGAAGAGTCAATCTCATAGGGGAACATACCGATTATAACGGAGGACATGTTTTCCCCTGTGCTCTTACCATCGGCACTTACGGGGCGGTAAAAAAGAGGGATGACAGAAGGCTCAGATTCTATTCAATGAATTTTGAGGACAAAGGAGTCATCGAATCATCCTTGGATGATATAAAACCTCTTCATGAGAATGAGTGGACGGCATATCCAAAGGGAATGATATGGACCTTCGGAGAAAAGGGATACAGGATAGAGACGGGATTTGACCTTGTTCTTTACGGAAATATCCCAAACGGATCGGGCCTTAGTTCGTCGGCATCGGTTGAGGTTTTAACCGGAGTGATCCTCAGGGAACTTTACGGGTTTTCCGGTATCACCAATCAGGATATCGCACTTTTCGGACAGTATTCCGAGAATAAATACAACGGCGTTAACTGCGGGATCATGGACCAGTTTGCCATTGCAATGGGAAAAAAGGACAGCGCCATCTTCCTTGATACCGCAACCCTCCAGTATGAATATGCTCCCATAAAGCTTCACGGAGCATCTTTAGTGATAGTCTGCTCCAACAAAAAAAGAGGACTCGGGGACTCCAAATACAATGAAAGAAGAAGCGAGTGCGAAAAGGCTCTAAGTGAGATCCAAAAACTTGTTGATGTAAAGAGCCTTGGCGAACTTGACGAGCCTACTTTTGAAAAGGTAAAGACTCTTATAAGGGATGATGCGGGATGTAAGAGAGCGCGCCATGCCGTGTATGAAAACAGAAGGACAATAAGCGCGGTTGAAGCTCTTAAAAAAGGTGATATCGCCACATTCGGACAGCTTATGAATGCCTCCCATGAATCCCTGAGGGATGATTATGAAGTCACGGGGCCTGAACTTGATACACTCTTTGACGAAGCAAGAAAGATCCCCGGAGTCATCGGTTCAAGGATGACCGGAGCGGGGTTTGGCGGATGTACGGTGAATATAGTCAAGGATGATAATGTTGATGAATTTATAGAAAAAGTCGGAAAAGCATACCTTGAAAAAATAGGATATGCCGCTGATTTTTATGTGGTAAGTATCGGGGACGGCCCCTGTGAAGTATAGGTAGTATCAGTTTTCATCAAGATATCGTAAAATAACGGACCTGCTTGTTGCATTAAGAGTTTCGGCAACTTCTCTGAGCCCGGATATCTTTTCGGGAGTATTGTTTTCTTTGTAATAAGCAGCCAGCCTTTTGTAAACACTGGTTACGTCTGCGTGTATGCGGACCTGCTCTTCAAGTATGGGAACGGCTTCTTTTGCATAACCGTTTTCCCAGAGGATATCGGCCCATTTTTCGTAGGTCTGCACCAAAAGGGTGAACCTGTCATCATAGGAAGTAAGAACCGGGAGATTAGCGACTCCGTAGCGAAGCTTAAGATCGGTGTTTGTTATGCCTGTCAGGTTAACGATCTTTTCCTTTTTAAGCTCTTCGATGATGCGTCTGCAGTCTGCAATCTCTTCATTTTCCGGCATCAGATCCATAGGGAAGGCACTTGTGTCCGGAGTTATGTATATAAGATCATCGAGAGGCTTCTTCCTTGTTTCATTAGCCTTTCGTTCTTTTTCCCAGAAGGCAGCCCGGGAGGATTCGTCAATATTTCGGTTTCTTCTTATGGCATGTCTGATGACTAAGATGAGTATTATGAAACTTGCAAAGAAAGGGTACTTCATACTATAATACTTCCCAAAATACGATTAAGAGGGCATTTGCACCATGATGAATTTTCACAGCCGTAAAACAAAAAAGATCTTTGCAGCCGTAATTGTGATCATACTTGCGATAGCAATGCTTGTTCCGATTATAGCATCAGCCCTTGTCTGATTCAATTGTCAGAGGCGCCGGAGAATAAATCTATGAACGAAAAAAATGGCGCGGATTCAGGCTGCGCCTTGTTTTTTATTATGACAAAGGGCTATGCCGGATCCTATGGAGCGGCCCTAAAATGCATGGAAAGAAAGACATGCCCCGACGGTTTCAGGGAAGATATCTGGATCAGACTTAAGGCATGGGCTGAGCGGATCCTTGATACATATGATGATTCCCACATGGCAGGAAGCATCCATGAAGCCTTATGGGAAATAGGAAAAGAAGGTTTTGGCTTTAAAGTAAATCTTAGGGATATACCTGTTGAACAGGAAGCTGTCGAGATAGCGGAAGCCCTGGATCTTAATATATACGATCTGGCCTCTTCGGATTTTGAAGCCGCCGTTTTCGGACCGGATATTCCGGAAGGGTATTCGATCATAGGATATGCAAAAAAAGGCCGCGACAAGCTGCTCATAAACGGGGATGAGGTCTCGTATCTGAACAGGCCGCCATCGCAGACCTGATGATAAACAGTGACAAAAAGGAGATCATGTCATATGGAGTTTAGAGAAGAATTACTCAGGATCATTGAAAAGAACAGCCGTATAGACACAAAGGAACTGGCGGTCATCATGGGTGTTACTGAAGAGTCCGTCATAGAGGAATTAAAAGCTCTTGAGGAAGAAGGAACCATCTGCGGTTATCATACGATGATAAACTGGGATAACCTTTCAACCGAAAAGGTCACGGCTCTTATTGAGGTCAAGGTCACTCCCCAGAGAGGACAGGGCTTTGACAACATTGCAGAGCGTATTTACAAATACCCCGAAGTCGAGAGTGTTTACCTTATGGCAGGAACCTATGACCTGATGGTAATCCTGGAAGGAAAGACGATCAGAGAGGTTTCCGGATTCGTTGCCGAAAAGCTTTCGGCACTTGATACCGTAACCGCAACGGCAACTCATTTTATTCTTAAGAAGTACAAGGACCACGGAACCATCCTTGCAAGAAAAGAAGAAGATTCAAGGGAGATTATCACACCATGAGAGATCCTCTTGCACAAAAAGTAGTAGATATAAAGCCTTCGGGCATAAGAAAATTTTTTGACATAGTAAGTGAGATGAAGGACGCTATCTCGCTGGGTGTGGGTGAACCGGATTTCGACACTCCCTGGCATATAAGGGATGAGGGAATCTACGCCCTTGAAAAAGGCAAGACCTTTTACACATCCAATGCCGGACTTAAAGAACTCAGGGTGGAGATAGGAAATTACCTCAAAAGATCCCAGGGCGTTGACTATGATCCCCTTAAGGAAATGCTGATAACCGTCGGCGGATCCGAAGGCATAGACATGGCACTCCGCGCAATGTGTGACCCCGGGGATGAGGTTTTGATACCCCAGCCCTGCTACGTCTCATATGAGCCCTGCACCATCCTTACCGGAGCAAAGCCGGTTATCATCGACCTTAAGCCGGAAAATGAATTCAGACTTACGGCAGCTGAGATCGAGGATGCGGTCACGGATAAGACCAAGATCCTGATCCTTCCCTTCCCTAACAATCCCACCGGTGCCATTATGGAAAAAAGCGATCTTGAGGCTGTTTCAGAGGTTGTATTAAAGCATGATCTGTATGTGATATCCGATGAGATATATGCAGAGCTTACATATAAGGGAAAACACGTATCCATCACGACCATTCCGGGAATGAAGGAAAGAACCATCCTCATAAACGGTTTTTCCAAGGCATATGCCATGACAGGATGGAGACTCGGATATGCCTGCGGTCCGGAAAACATAATCGCACAGATGACCAAGATCCATCAGTTTGCAATAATGTGTGCACCCACCACCAGCCAGTATGCGGCGGTTGAGGCAGTTAAAAACGGTGATGAAGACATAGCAAAAATGAGGGAGAGCTATAACCAGAGAAGAAGATTCCTTTTGAATGCATTTAAAGAGATGGGAATTGAATGCTTTGAGCCCTTCGGTGCATTTTATGTTTTCCCCTGCATAAAAGAATTCGGAATGACAAGCGAAGAATTTGCCACAAGGTTTTTGCAGGAAGAAAAAGTCGCCGCGGTACCGGGTACGGCTTTTGGAGACAGCGGTGAAGGATATCTCAGAATATCCTATGCTTATTCCCTTGAAAGACTGAAGGAAGCAATGACAAGGTTTGACAGGTTTGTAAAAAAACTCCGCGGGGAGAAAAAAGCCTGAACATGGCAAGACTCAGATCCAAGGGCGCAACGATGGATCTCGTGCGCAGACACAATATCACAGCCAGAAAAAAATTCGGGCAGAATTTCCTGACAGACGACAGTGTTCTCGATAAGATAGTTGAGGCAGCAGGCGTATGTGACAAGGACCATGTGATCGAAATAGGTCCGGGTCCCGGAGCACTTACAGAAAGGCTTGCAGAACATGCCGGTTTTGTCACTGCGATAGAGATCGATCCTCAGATGATCCCCGCTCTTGAAGAGATACTTGGGGATAAGGACAATGTCCGGGTAATATGCGCTGACGTCTTAAAGACGGATATGGGAGCCATTGCGGAAAAGATCCCTGATAAAGATCTCAAGGTCGTTGCAAACCTCCCGTATTACATCACCACACCCATAGTAACGGGTCTTTTGGAAAGCGGCATAAGATACAAAAGCATCACCGTAATGGTCCAGACGGAGGTTGCCGCCAGGATGCAGACAGGTCCCGGTTCGAAAGATTACGGAGCCCTTTCCCTTGCAGTACAGTACTATTCAAAGCCTGAGATCGTAACGGATGTACCGCCGGAAGCATTTATTCCCAGACCCGGAGTGGGAAGCAGCGTGATCAGACTAGATCTGTATGACAAGCCGCCGGTATCCGTATCGGACGAAGCATTAATGTTCCGGATAATAAAAGCATCCTTCATGCAAAGGCGCAAGACACTCCAGAATGCACTGAAAAACAATCCGGATGTGAGGATCCCGGCTGAAAAAACCTCTGCAGCCCTTCAGCAGATGGGGGCGGATCCCATGATAAGGGGCGAAGCCCTGACACTTGAACAGTTTGCACAATTTACCGATCTCATAAAAGGATAAACAAGGCCACCCGTAAGGGTGGCTTTATTTGTGGTTTTCCACATTTTTTCCGGATCATGACCACAATATCTTTTATTTTTGACTTCCCGAATGTGGAAAAATCAATATTTAGTACTTTTTTCACAAAAAATAACCAAAAAATGAGCCTGATTTATAGACAATGTTTTACTAATTATGGTATACTTTCGAAGATTGGATAAATATATGTTGTGGTTTTTCTTATTTTCCAGGGAGAATGACAGTGGATAAGTACGAATACAAGGTAAAACTACAGGAAATATACAAACTTATAGATGAAAAAGAGTATTTTGATGCGGTAGCCATAGCGGATACCATCGACTGGCACAAAAAACCCGTTGAGACTCTTGTTCGTATAGGCGATCTTTACAGGAAGGTAATGAGGTACGATGATGCCATCGAACTTCTTAAGCTCGCTTATGACAAAAGTCCCGAGAATAAGAATATCTGCTACTATCTGTGCAAGCTCTACATCAAAAAGAAGTACATTGTCCAGGCTGTTTACGCATTTAACGAATTCGAAAGGATCGCAAGAGAAAACGATCCCAGAGTCTGCAAACTCAAATACATGAGGGATGAGATGCTGGGTGTTGAGATCGAGCAGAAGATAGTCACCCTTGAAACCCTCAAGAATATCGAATATACGGAAAAATGGGCTTACACCCTTGCATATATGTATTACAAGGCAGGCCGTGAGGCTGACTGTATAAGGGAATGCGACGAGCTCATTGCATATTTTGGCGACGGCAAATATGTTTATGCCGCAATGCGTCTTAAGAAAGAATATACCGATCTTTCCGCAGAACAGCAGAAGATATTTGACAAGTGGAAAGAGGACAGACCCGGTGATGCAGATTCCGGGACAGCCCGTATCGATGAGCCCACAAAGGAGATCCCGGGTCAGGAGATATCCTACAGCCTGCCTGAAGAGGGCGGTACCAGGATAATAACCGATGATGAGATCAGAAAGATAAATGAAACTGCAGGCGCTCCGGATCAGACAGTTGTCTATGATCCTGCCCAGGTTCAGATGGCGCTTGAAACCACCAATCTTTCCGATGAGACCAGAGTGTTCAAGGGTATCAACATTCCCGAGGAGCCCGAGATCCGCATCAAGCCCGTGGATGTAGGCAAATACAACACAATTGATCTTCAGAAGGCGCTTGCTTCCGAGGTAAGAAAGGTTGTCGATAATGAGTCGGACCTGTCGGAAAAGGATGTTACAAGGGCTCTTATGGCACCCATGATCGATCCGGACACAGGCGGACTTGATAATCCCGAGTTTGCCGAAGCAAAGGATGAAGAATACGATTACGATACCTCAAGGATGAATGAGGACAGATCCGCCGAAGAAAAATCCGGCGAAGATGAATCTTCAGAAGAAATCGCGGAGACCGAGGTTTTCTTTGATGATGAAGAAGCCACAGCACCTTCCGAAGAAAAGTCATCAGAAAGCGACTATCCTCTTTTCAGCGCTGAGAATGTGGAACCCGATACAGATGACCGCATAGTTACCGAATCCGAGGGAATAAATACATATTATCCCAAGGATATGTCAAAGTACGGAAAGCTTACAGACACACAGGCGGTCAGAGTCAAGGAAGCATCAATGGAACATCCCCCCGAAGAGATAGCATCTTCTCTTTCACAGGGTGATGACGGACAGATCAGGCTGGTACTTCCCGACGATACGGAGATCATAAGACAGATAACCGGCCAGATGAACATTTCCCAGGTCCTTGAGGAGTGGGAAAGAAAGCAGGCCGATCTTGAAAACCAGCTCCAGCAGGAGTTTCACGACCAGGTTAAGGTTCAGACCGGTGAACTTTTTGACCACTTCGAGACAGAGATCCTCAATTCCCTTCTTGAAGTACTTGAGAGAGAGTCTGATGAGGAAGAGGAAGCAAACAGGACGGTTTACGAAGGAAGCATTTCGGAGTTCGATGAGCTTCCCGATGAAGCAAGGCTTGAAACCGGACTTATCCCCGTAACCCAGATCTCGGAGATCACTGAAAAAGAAAGCGGAGAAGAGGCTGCGATCCAGCGTATCCGTGAGAACCAGGAAAAGATAAGACTCGTTGGTGAAGATGATTCCGTAAGAGATCTTACCAGGGAAGAAAAAGAACTTTTCGGACCTTATATCCAGAGCAGGGCGGCAAAACGCCAGCTGGCTGTTTTACTTGATTCCCTCAGCATGGCTTCGTATACGGGGAATGCCATTCTTGCGGGTGACGACGGAATAGATGTGGAGAACCTTGCGGTAAGGATCCTGAAGGAAGTCAGAAACAGCGATCATAACCTCTTCGGAAAAGTGGCAAGGATCAAAGGTGAATCCTTAAACGGCAAGAGCATAGAAGCCACCATGAACGTCCTTGAAGGCGGCGGACTTATAATAAGCGATATTGCCCAGATAACTGACGAGACAGCGGATAAGCTTGAAGATGCGCTGATGAGAGAAGGCCTGGGAATAATCGTGATCATTGCTGACAGGAAGAGAAATGTTGAGAAGTTCATAGAAGCTCATCCCACTCTCTGCGAAATGTTTACCGCATATATGGAGGTCAAGGCTCTTTCCGAGAAAAAACTGGTTGCCTTTGCAAAGAAGTATGCCCGTGAAAGAGAATATGTGATAAACGAAATGGGAGAACTTGCACTTCACACCCAGATCAGCATGAGACAGTCCAACGACCATGCAGTTACAGTCATGGAAGTTAAAAAGATAGTCGATGATGCGATAGCACATGTTGAAAAGATTAATGCCGCGCATTTCTTTGATATTCTTCTCGGAAAGCGTTATGATATTGAAGATATGATAATCCTTGGCGAAAGAGATTTTGCCTGATACTGTGGAGGGTATAAATGGCATCGGAAAAAAAGACAACTGCTAAGATGACTTCTAAAACAATAAAAAATACCAATGCAAAAGAAGCCGCTAAGGATAAGACCAAAGCGGCTTCAAACGCATCAAAGAAAACTTCCGTACCTGCTGCCAGAAAGCCTGCGGTAAAAAAGACCGCGGCAAAACCTGCTGGTACAAAGAAAGCAGCACCTAAAAAGAGTGCAGTTCAGACACCCGAAGAAGTATTCATCTCACAGGATGATATGTACCTGTTCGGACAGGGCACACATTATGACATTTATAAAAAACTCGGCGCACACCCTTCCGTAAAGGACGGAAAAAAAGGATTTTACTTTGCCGTATGGGCTCCCAATGCACTTTCGGTTCACGTCATAGGATCCTGGAATAACTGGAACGAAGCTGAAGGAGAAATGACAAAACTCGGACCTGTGGGAATCTGGGAAGTCTTCATCGAAGGCATAGGAGAGGGAGAGATGTACAAATTCCTGATCTATGCTGATGACGGCAGCAAGCTTTATAAGGCCGATCCTTATGCAAACCGTGCAGAGTTCAGACCCGGAACAGCATCCGTGACTGCCGACCTTTCCACTTTCAAATGGACCGATGACAAGTGGGAGAGTGAAAGGGATAAAAAAGACTGGTACAAAGAACCCGTGGCTATTTATGAATGCCATATAGGATCATTCATGAAGCACCCTGACGGAACCGAGGACGGATTCTATAATTACCGTGAGTTTGCAACGAGGATCGTCGAGTATCTAAAGGAAATGAAATATACCCATATCGAACTGATGGGTATCGCAGAACACCCCTTTGACGGTTCATGGGGATATCAGGTAACAGGATATTACGCACCCACGGCGCGTTACGGAACACCCCAGGATTTCATGTATCTTGTAAATGAGCTCCACAAAGCGGGAGTGGGAGTTATCCTTGACTGGGTGCCTGCACATTTTGCAACCGATGCCCACGGTCTCGGAAAATTTGACGGACACTGTATTTACGAAGATCCCGATCCAAGAAGAGGAGAGCATCCAGACTGGGGTACCAAGATCTTTAATCTTGCAAAACCGGAAGTAAAGAACTTCCTTATTGCCAACGTACTGTTCTGGCTCAGGGAATTCCATGTGGACGGGATCAGGGTTGATGCGGTAGCGTCAATGCTTTATCTTGATTACGGAAAGCGTGACGGCCAGTGGCTTCCCAATAAGTACGGCGATAACAAAAACCTTGATGCCATAGTATTCTTCCAGCATATGAATTCGGTTGTAAGAGGAACCTATCCCGGATTTATCACGGTTGCAGAGGAATCAACCGCATGGCCCAATGTTACGGGACCCATCGGAACCGAAAGTCTCGGCTTCACATTCAAGTGGAATATGGGCTGGATGCATGATTTTTGCGAGTATATGAAGCTTGATCCCGTTATGAGAGGCGGAGATCATTATGGCATGACCTTTGCCATGTCCTATAACGGAGCCGAGCATTACATCCTGCCTCTTTCACATGACGAGGTGGTCCATCTTAAGTGTTCAATGGTGGAGAAGATGCCCGGGTATAAGATCGATAAATATGCAAACCTGAGAATAGGTTATACATATATGTTCGGGCATTCCGGAAAAAAACTCCTCTTCATGGGACAGGATTTCGGTCAGGAAAGAGAGTGGAGCGAAGCAAGAGAGCTTGACTGGTTCCTTTTGGGAGAAAAGCTTAATGCCGGAATGAAGACGTTTATGGGAGAGCTTTTGAACATCTACAGAAAATATCCCTGTCTTTACCGTATTGATGACAGCTGGGAAGGCTTTGAATGGATGAATGCGGATGATGCTGACAGAAGCGTTTATTCTTTCGTAAGAAGAGATGAAACAGGAAAGAAAAATCTGCTCTTTATCATCAATATGACACCCATGAAATGGGAAAAATATCTTGTTCCGGTACCCAAGGCAGGCGATTATAAGCTGGTCCTTAATTCCGATGAGGACAGATTCGGGGGATTCGGAGGAGCATATCCCGCAAAGATAAAGTCTGAAGAGAAAAAGTGCGGGCTTAAGGATAACTGCATCGAGCTTGATATGCAGCCTTTCAGCGCCGTCATCTACACATTCTGAGGAAAGATGCGGTATTAAAGGTCCGGACTAAAGAAATCGGGGATAATAACCGAAATTATAGGTGAGTGCATGGAAGCGCTCACCTTTTTTAATCTGTGGGAAGGATCCCCAAAACGTATATTTTCAGGAGATATGATTTGAGGATCACATTCGAAGGCGCTAATCCGTCAGAAGCAATTAAATTCATAAATAAAAAAAATACGGAAAAACCCGGAGTATCAGATGAAGGTTTTTCCGCTTCAGCTATGTCTGCCATGGTGGATATAGGTAATAATAACCTGAAAGTTCCGGGAAGTGACAAGCAGAAACATTCCCTGCTTGCCGGAGCTTCAAGGGATGCAATGCTGGGAACGGGGGTCCTTGAAGATTACAGGGTTGTGATGACACATACCCTCAGCGGTGAGGATCTTAAGAAAGCGGAAGAAGACGGCTTTGACCTGAAAAATATGAACCCGGATGAGACTGTTACCATTCTTGATAAAGTCAAGGCAGAAGTGGCAAAGGGCGGAGAAGTTGTAAGAGGATTCAATGATGATCTTGATTCCCCGGTACTTGAAGAAGCCGCAAATGCGGGACTTGAAGGCATGATCAGCGAGTCTCTTAATAATGCCGGTCTTCCTGAAACCGAAGAGAATGTAAAAGCTGTAAAAAATGCGGTGAGCCTGGCTTCCGCGCTTGAAAAGCCCTCGGAAAACCAGATCGCATATATGATCGATAACGAACTGGGAACCACTATAAGGGATTTTTATGTAGCAAAAAATGCATCCGCAGATCCCTTCGCATCAGCGGAAAAGATAACGGATTTTGATGCTCCCGAAATGAAAAATATCAAAGAGAGCATGAAAGAGGCGGCCGGAGTTCTTGAAGATCCGGAAGAAGGATATGAAAAAGCCAAGTGGCTGTATGAACATGATCTTCCCGTTACAAAAGAAAACATCTTAAAAGAAAAGCAGATAATGGAGACCGTATTGCCTGCGGAGGCACACTTTGCCGCTAAGGCTGCGGCAAATGCCATTGCAGAAGGGCTTAGCGCTGACCGGGGAGATCTTTACAGCCCGGAAAATATTTATGAGAAAGCATTAAGACTCGAAGAAAGATATTTTTCGGATGAACTGTATGAAAGATCCGATATCTCAGGGAGAAGACAGATCGAAGAGATCAGACTTTCCATGACTGCAGAGGTAAATGTCACTCTCATAAAGAGCGGTTTTGCCATTGATACAGCCCCCATCGAAGAGCTTTTAAATGAGCTGAAGATCGCAGAGCAGGCAGTTGCACTGAAGTATTTCCCGGAAACGGCGGGAGCTCCTGATCACGATGACAACGCTCCGTCAATGAGCCTTGGAACCCCCGAAGATGCGGTAAAAGCTTACAGGCTCATGAATTCCGTAAACGAAGCGGTAAAAAATGTCGCTTCGTCCCCTGCATCTTCTCTTGGAATATTTGCGGTAAGACCTTCGGCTGAGATAGCTTTCGGAGAGTTTGAAAAGATAGCTCTTGGAGAAAAAGAAAGGCTTCACAGAGCCGGAGAAAGCTATGAAGCACTTATGACTGAGGTCAGAAAAGATCTTGGAGACAGCATTTCCAAGGCGTTTGCGGGCATTGATGCGATCGCTTCGGACCTTGGCCTTGAGATAAATGATGAAACAAGACGTCATATAA